>NZ_JALBWM010000069.1 GCF_023895975.1 Microbulbifer okhotskensis | reverse complement strand
GGAATCTGACGCTGTCACAACTAACGATCCACTTTCCAGATCGGCTGGAGAAATATATCAGCCTCTGAGGCCATGGCTGACACAGAGTTTTGAACACCCTCCTCTCAGATAAATAGAAGCTTGCAACAACTTGACTTCAAGCGTTGCAAGCCGTTCAAATAAAAACTCTAGAATACTGCTGTTATTCCTAACCGAGCCGCTCTCGGGGCTGTCCAATCGTAGGCAGCCCCATACCAATCATTTACTTCAGCAGAATTCAGTTCATAGTGTTCATTTACAGATGTAGCTTCCTGATTATCAAATAAATTATAAACATCAAGTGACGCTGTCATATCAACTCCATTTAATAAGAAACGATACCGCAATGAAGCATCTACGTTAAATGTCCATGGAGTTCTGCCAACCTCTCCCCTAGGTATATAAACATACTCTCCCGTTTCAGGATCAAGATGATAAAATGTATCACCATAACTACCATAAATATTTGGGTCAGAACTTGGATAACTATGACCAAAAGCCGATATAGGTCGGCCACTGGCTAAAGTGGCATTCAAACCAAAAGAAAAGTCTTCGGTAAAGTCATAACTCCCAAAAACTTTGAAAACATGGCGACGATCATTTGGCTGGTAACCTTCTGCACCATCCATTAGTGCTGGAAAATCAAAGTCCTGAGTTACTCCAGCATCTGCCTGATCGATATCAGATTTCACAGCCCCTTCAAAGTTACCTGTACTACGAGACCAAGTATAAATAAATTTCCAGGTCATCTGATCTGTGCTATACGTAAGATCCGCCTGAATAGCACGATAAATATTCTTAGCCTCAGGCAAGCCAATTGTGTCAGCAGAGAATTCTCTTAGAGAGTTAGGATCTGGTTTGCCATCAACTAGATCGCCCTTTACGTCAAGTGCAGAACCATCCCAGTAGTACCCATCTGCGTACCAAGACATATCCTCACCAGGATTAACCAGAACACAGTAGGGCCAAGCATAACGACCACAATAGTCATCGAGAGCAGATACAACTTCACGGTAAACTCCGCGAACACCTACTCGCATATCTTCATTAATCGCGGTTTCAAATCCTAAAATATACTCATCACGAGCAAATGGCTCCGCCTCCTGGGCCTGAAAAATATCTTTCTCTGGAATTACTGGCACAGAACTAACAACTGATGAAGAGGGAACATCACCATTGATCGGAGTGATACCGGTAGGAGCATTGGTTACCGTGTCAATTCCTGAGTAAGTATAGTAAGTGGTTGAGTCACTAACACCCGACGCAGCTCTATAGATTGTATTGTTGGCTATTGGCAGGTAGTAACGCCCCCATGTACCATAAATTTTTGTTTCGCCATCACTAAAGGGGTCCCATGAAAAACCCAAGCGAGGAGCAATATCGGTATCGAACTCAAACAGCTGTTTTCCTGTCGTTCCCTCTCCCTCATAAATATCTTTACGGAGACCAACACTAATCATCAAATCATCCAAGATTTGCCATTGATCTTCGATATAAAATGCTGTTAAGTCTGATTTAAAACCACCGCCTCCTTCAAAGATCCGATCACTGACAACCTGCAAGGGCTCTCCAGTTTCATTCGTAAATAGAGCGCCCTCATCCCCCTGAACAACTCCCCCAATGCCGACAGTTTCATAGGTCCAACTGTGCCCAGCTACAGGGGCCGTAGTCCGCGTCGATGAGCGCTCTTGAATATCAACTCCTGCTTTTAAACCATGATCTCCTAATGAATAACTAACGTCCAAACGGTACTGTCTATTTTCATCAAAGTTTGAACCGATAGTTCCGCCTCCACAAGTGCTGACACCTAATCCAGCTTCATCAGCAATTGCTGGGCACTCCAAAGCGAGAGGTTCAGTTGTATATTCAGTTTCAATCTCTCCAGCCATTGCGGATATACTCAAATCATCAGTAATATATCCCGTATAGTTAAAAGAATGAGCTTCACTACCACGTATCCGTGTATTGCCTGTAGTCACCCCAGCGGAAGCACCAATATTTTGCCCAATAACTCCTGTATTAGCATCAAAATCATAGATTAACTCTTCCGTTTCATTTCTATCAGAGAAACCAAAATAGCTGATTCTATGACTGTCATTAATATCCCAGTCTATTTTTGCCCCCCAAAAGAGATTATCTGCTCCAGAGGATTCCCGTTCACGAAACTGGGTGTCTACATTTGCTTGATCCGTACCTGATCGATACGCGAACTTATCAGTTTTATCTCTTGGATTAATCAACCCGTAAAAAAATAGCTTATCCTTGATAATCGGACCAGAAGCAGAGAATGTATATGAAACCTCATCAAACTCATTCTGAGATTCATTGCGAAAAACATCCCCTGTCCCATTATTCCCCTTGGAAATAGAACCCTCTGAACGTAAGAAATTCGGCTCCCAATAAACCGTACTTCCAAATTCCCATGAATTACTGCCGCTTTTGGTTACAGCATTGACTACACCGCCTGTAGTGCGACCAAACTCTGCCGAATAACCACCCGTTTTCACCTGAAATTCTTGATAAAACTCAAATGGAACGGTGCTACAACCGATTCCCTGACGAGTATTTGTTACTTCTAGGCCATTGATATAACAGGAATTTTCTGCGATAGAAGCCCCTCCAAAAGAGGCAGCGCCAAAACTATTCCCTGTTCCAAAGCCTGTATCCCCAGCAATAACACCTGGCGCCAATAGAGATACCGCAGTCAAGTTCCTAGCAATCGGCAAAGCATCAAGCTCTGCCTCCCCCATAACTAGCCCGGAGTCCATCGTATAGGTATCTACAGAGGTTAGAAGCTTTCCTTCAACAATAACCTCTTCATAGACTTCACCAAGATCAAAGTTTGCATTTGCATTCACCCCAAGAGAGACTCTAACCGTGCGCTCTCCTACTTTTTCTCCATCTTGTGTTACTACAACTTGGTACATACCAATCGGTAGTTTTGCAAATCTAAAATTCTCCCCCGACGATGACTCAATCGATCGAGTTAATCCAGTACTCAAATTATTTACCGTTATTAAATATTCCTCGACAGCGTTCTGCTCCGAACTTTCAATAACACCAACAATATTTGAGCTTGAATTACCTGTTGCATGCACCTGCCCTCCAACCATCGATAAACCGATAGATGCTGCTAAAAGTGTCCTTTTGAACAGATTCATAAACCCATCCTTTTGATTATTAATAATATTTATAACCTATTAGAATTACGTTACATTCCTTTATTACTTTAACATCATCTGTAAACCGTACTCCCTCCATTAATACGCTCACAGGGGAACTATAAAATGTTTCCCCCACAAAACAAATAAAGCCGACAAATTCAATTTTTAATGCGCACCACCTTATGCAAAATGGCACAAACACATCAACTGCCCTAAGAATAAAAGAATTTATGTAACGACACATATATTAATCACTCATCCTTTTTTAAAACAACCACTAAAGGAAAATTTATAGCAACCTACAAACCACAACCAGGCAAGAAAAGAGTGGAAAACATATAGAACCCGCAGAATTTAATGAGGTTTTTTTTCATGCCTCATATAAATTAGGAATAACATGAAAATATTATCCAAACATTAAAAACGGGATTAACTTGACAAAAAAGACTATTGGGACAATTTCAACTGGGCTGCTCTTGGCAGTTAGAAGCTTTCTAATTTAGTTTCATCTAAATTGCACAGCCAAACCAAAAACAATTCGAACTACTCTTTGGGATAGGAAAATAAATTTAGAACCTAGACTTGCTCAGCAATACAAACCAATATTGACAGTAACCACCCAAAAGGCAAGTTAGTTCAAGTGAGCCAGAAGCTTGGGAAGGTGGATGGCGCCTCCCCACTTGAATAACTTACCTGCGCAAAAACTCCAACATCCACTTAGCGACCATATTTTCATGAATGTCGTTTTGTAATGAGGCCTGGCCCTTATCCACTACCTGTTCACCAAAGGCTTCGCGTCGAAGCTGCATCAGACTGGTTGAGTAGGGTTTGCTGAATTCGGGATGTGCCTGGAAGCTGAGCATGTGGTCGTCCACCTGCACCATCGCCATGGGACAAAATTCACTGGATGCGAGAACTCGGCCACCGGGCGGTAATTCATCTACCTGATCCTGATGGGTGACCAAAAGGCTGAATTCGGTCTTTGGCTCACTCATCCATGACGGGGTCTCCTGCATTTCATAGGTGTGTACCCCAAGGCCCCACCCTTTATCTGACTTTTGCGCCCGCCCACCCAGTGCCTGGGCAATTAACTGGTGACCAAAGCAGATACCAATTGTCGGTTTGTGCTGATCATGTAATTTTCGGACAAAATCCATCAACGGAGAAACCCAGGACTTGCTGTCATAAACTCCGGTTTTACTGCCGGTAATCAGATACGCATCGACATCATCTATATCGCTGGGATACTGACCGTGCTGGACCTCGTAAGTGCTGAACTCGAGCGTAGGGTCCTGGCCGCGCAACAAGTCGGCAAACATTTCCGGGTACTCTCCAAATTCGCTCACAAGCTCTTTGCGCACGTCATCGGTCTTTAAAATTCCAATTTTCATTATTTCACCGCTGAGTTGACTGCTGAGTATTGGGATTATGGCATATCTAAGCGTTGGATGGCCGCAAGGCCAGACACCGTGCAGGGGGAGACTTTTGCAGTATTCATCATATTTCAACTGGTTGCCGGCGGTGCCGCTATATCAATTTAGCGACTGATCACGGACCAACATTCCCCTTCGGGCATTCTTAGCTGAGGGACTTTTGTGTATCATCGCGGCTTTAGCACATTTTTCAGCCAACCTTTCGGCTACCGGGCGGTTCAGAGCTATTAGGGCCGCTTGCAGTTAAGACTGAGGACCAACAATGACCACAACTACCTCCCCGAGCGATCGGCAGGACAGTCCCCCCGGCCGCAAGACGGCCTTTATCCGCTTCCTTGATGCGGTGGAATGGTTGGGCAACTTACTGCCCCACCCGATTACCCTGTTTGCACTCTTTGCTATTGGCGTCGTCATTTTAAGTGGTATCGCGTCTTATTTCGGCCTGTCGGTAGCCGATCCACGCCCTGTCGGCGCAGCCGGTCGGGCGCCAGACGGAGTTATTGAAGTCTTCAACCTGATGAGTGGCGATGGTCTGAGAATGATCGTCACCAGCCTGGTGAAAAACTTTACCGGCTTTGCTCCTTTGGGAACGGTATTGGTTGCCCTGCTGGGTGTCGCGATTGCGGAGCACTCAGGTCTGTTGAGTGCCGCAGTGCGAGGGCTGGTACTCCAGGCTTCCAAGCGCACAGTAACCGTTATCGTGGTCTTTGCTGGCATTATTTCCAACACTGCCTCAGAGCTGGGCTACGTGGTGCTGATCCCCCTGGCTGCGATGATCTTCCACTCCCTTGGCCGCCATCCACTGGCCGGGCTGGCCGCAGCATTCGCCGGTGTTTCCGGCGGCTACAGTGCCAACTTGTTGCTGGGCACCGTAGACCCTCTGCTCTCCGGAATCACTGAATCCGCCGCTCATATGATCGATCCAAACTACTCAGTGGGCCCGGAGGTCAACTGGTACTTTATGATCATCAGTACCTTCCTGATCACAGCGGTGGGCAGCTGGGTAACCATGAAGATTGTGGAGCCCAAGCTCGGTAAGTACGACCCCAGTGAGGCATCTGTAGATCTGACCCAAGATAAGGTCGGCAGCCTCAGCGATGCCGAAAAACGCGGCCTTAAATATGCAGGCCTGGCGGTGCTTGGCGTATCTGCCGTATTGGCGTTGACCGTTGTGCCCGAGTGGGGTGTTCTACGCAACCCGGAGACCGGACTGGTCGCAGGCTCTCCTTTCCTAAAAGGCATTGTCTCTCTGATTTTGGTGTTCTTCGCTATTCCAGGCTTTGTCTACGGCAAGGTCGTCGGTACTATGAAGAATGACCGCGATGTCATTGATGCCATGGCCAAGAGCATGAACAGCATGGGTATGTACATCGTGCTGGTCTTCTTCGCCGCGCAGTTTGTCGCCTTCTTTAAGATCACCAACCTGGGCACGATCTTCGCGGTGCTGGGAGCCGATACGCTACAGAGTATTGGCCTCACCGGACCACTGCTGTTCCTGTTTTTTATCATGATGTGCGGCTTTGTAAACCTGATGCTGGGCAGCGCCTCCGCTCAGTGGGCAGTGACAGCGCCCATCTTTGTGCCAATGCTGATGCTGCTGGGCTATGCACCAGAAGTTATCCAGGCCGCCTATCGTATTGGTGATTCAGTAACCAACGTCATCACTCCGATGATGAGCTACTTTGGCCTGATCATTACATTCGCCGCGCGCTATAAGAAAAACCTCGGTATGGGTACATTGATCGCCACCATGATCCCTTACTCGATCTTCTTCATGATCGGTTGGACAGCCCTATTTTTCTTATGGGTATTCGCTTTCGGCCTGCCAGTAGGGCCTGGTGCTGCCACTTACTACGGCGGCTGATATACCTTGCTTGCTGTATTAAAAAAGCCTGCTTTTGCGGGCTTTTTTCTTGCCCTTAAATGGCAAAAATTACTTACTAACTACTTATCCTGCCAATTAGGCAAATCCACTTAACTCAGCCAAAATATCCAAACACCCCTGAATTCACCGTCCACCCTGCGTAGCTTCAGCCTCAGGGAAAAAACATGAATAAAATATGAAAAAATTAATATTCCCGAATGATGAGTCGCCATAAAACAAAAAGTCCTTATGGGTTATAATTCGGAATAATATTTTAAGCATATCCTCTTTATCGGTATTTTTTTTCATTAGGTGACATTATATCTGGCCCATCAAGCGTGCTGCCCTTCGAATCCATAAAAAAAAACAAGTAACATAGGTCCTTGAAATAATACTTAGCGGAAACTGATCGGTGGGTTGCGCCAGTTACGCTTGCTCTGTTCTAATCTTAATTATTATTTTCTCAGGATGAGCAACGTGGCATTTTGCGGTAGTTAGTACAGTAACCATTATCCGCAGCGCCGAAGTCTATCAGGACATCGATATAGAACAAGCATTCGCCAGTACGACGGTTCTTTTAAACGGTCATATAAACGCCCAGGAAGGTATAATTAGGGAGTTTGCATTTAATTGCAGGTCCCTAAAATCATCAGGCGCCACTATCAGTTAAACAATTCCGCTCAAATAGAAGTTGCGACCCGGCAAGCCAAATAATTCAATCTGGCTGGGTTCCTGGAAGGATTTGTAAGAAATTGACCCAACAAATAAGAGCTAAGCTGTTAACCGGCTTTTATGACCAAGTATCCGAGCTAAACGGCTGCCCGGAAACACTACTTAACAGCGCCGGAATAAACCCTGAGCAAGTCGAAAAGCTCGAGGGCTATCTCCCGCTGGGTAAAGTGACAGACTTGGTGGAAAAGGCTGCACGACAACTCAACTGTGCAGACTTTGGCTTGCGATTGGCACAAAGCCAGGGCTCAGCAGCCTTGAGTTCTCTCGGTGCAGCGGTATTGCAATCACTGACATTGGGTGAGTTCCTCAATGCTGCGGTAAAACAATTCGCCGCTCCGCCTTATAACCTGCGGGTGGAATTGGAAGTCAAAGGACTGCAAACGCTTATAACTTTTCACTGCCTAAATGATTTAGAAAGTTATATAGCGACCGAATCCCCACTGCCACTCGAACTCTTTAGGGAGTTTCTACTTGGGGTTTCTGTGGTCGCCCTGCAGATACTTTGTGGTGAAAAATTTCACCTTGAAGCCGTCCATTTAAAATCGGCACGACCACTTCACGGCCAGTACGAAAAATTTTTCAACGCGTCAGTACATTTTGCACAAACTAGCGACGCTCTAATCCTGAGCAGCAGCCAACTGGCGCAACCCACAGAAAAGTGCAATCCAGTATTGCGTCCACTATTAAAATCTTATATCGGAAAAGTGCTTGAACACGGTGAGGCTAGCCTAGTTTATCAAGTAGAACAGCTTGTTTACTGCCTGATGCCCCTCAAGCGATGCAGCCTCCAAGAAGTTGCCAATCAGTTGGGCATGCATAAACGCACACTGCAACGCAGGCTGCGGGACCAGGAGCTGGTTTTTGAAGATATTCTGGATCGTATTCGACGGGAACGTGCGGAGTACTACCTGAGCAGAAAACTACCACCGATGGCCCAAATTTCCAGCATGTTGGGATACCGTGAGCAAAGTTCATTTAATCGCGCCTGTGATCGCTGGTTTAGTGCCACCCCCATGAAAGTACGCCGCCGTCTGCTCAATGAAGCCGCAGCCAAAGCCGTACTGGAAACCGATTAACATACCTTTTATTCGTTAAAGACAGTGGCACGGGCTAGCATCAAAATACCCTGCCACTGCAGCTCACCATTACCATTTAGACAACTCCACTATTAAAAGCGTGTTTACCCGCGCGCATATATCACGGACTGCATCAAAGGTATCTTCCCCATATCCGGTAATATCCAACGACTATCTCCGAGTACTCCACGCCGGTCTAGCCACTTATCATTCATTCTATCGGTGAAGTCATCCAGGATTAGTAAAAAACACTCTCATGCCTAAAGTTCTGCCAACAGCTTTCTCCCAAGTTTCCACGCCGCTGTCTTATCGACTTTAATGTCCCAGAGTTTTCCCAGGAAAACCCTCCCATGCACTTTACCGAAGCGCCAGTTGAACCGGCTCCGCAAACGCCGAGCACACTTCTTTACAAGCGGTCCACATTCTTTGCGCATTCCTCCACTAACTTTCAAGTGATGTCCCAATCCGACATCAGCAAAGTGGGTAGATAGCCGGAGCCATTCAATGACCGGTCATTCCCCACACACGAGCCTATAGTTTTGGACAACAGAAGATAAGCTCTCTTACCACTCACTCATGGGGTAACCGCTCGCAAAGACACCCCTAAAGCTACCAAAGGAGAACACGATGAAAAAAATACTTATTCCTCTAGCTGCGGTCGTACTGGCCTCCAATGTATCTGCTCAGCCGCATCAACCCCCGCAAGAAGCCATCGATGCCTGTAATAACATGGCAGAAGGCGATGCCTGCACCGTTGAAACACCTCGCGGTACTTTGGAAGGTACCTGCCGAATGCCACCGCAAGTCGAGCAATTAGTCTGTGTACCCGCTCGGGGTAAGGGTGGTCCGGGCCCACGGGAAAATGATCAATCCTAAGTGACCAGCGTCTAACCGGTGGCGCAATGACGCTTGAGATGCATTTATGAAAAAATGGGTATTTATAGGGCTAAGCTGCATTGCCCCGCTGACTTTCGCTCATATCCCTGAAAGTGCCCTGGAAGCCTGTTTAGACCTCTCTAACGGCGACCGTTGCGCCATCGAAGTTCCTAGTGGCACTATTAGCGGTCGCTGTCGAGATCTGCCACAGTCTCACGGCTTGGCCTGTGCCCCAGAGCGGAAATCTGCTGCCACACCATCGGAGAGAGGCTCCATTATCGGGCGTCCGCCGGCGCGCAAACACCGTGTGGTCCAATCCAATGGGCTGCAGAGCACGGTCCCTGCAGACCGCTTCCCTATCACGTTTAGCCAGGTCAATATTAGAATCCAGGGCCCTTGGCGAATCATCGAAGCCAACGGTATTTCCGAACACAAAACCGGCGTTTTCCCCAATACAGGAAATCCTCATAAAATTGAAGTACAGCGCTACCGCTATCGACTTCCCGCCACCCCGGAGATCGCCGCCAATCCCACAGCAGTGTCCCTGCAAAATTTTGGTATCGGCTTGAATGGCGTACCATTTGATCCCAGTGCCGCAGAGTGGTATCTGGGGAATCGCGGGCGCTGGCGCTACGAGGCCCTATCCGGTGCAGTGTCCCTGGGTGTTGACGACAATTTCGCTCATGTACAACCCAACGGGGCCTATCACTATCACGGTATCCCCATCGGCCTGCTGGCACGCTTGAATGTTTCCGAAAACGAGCACTCTCCGCTGATCGGCTGGGCCGCCGACGGCTTTCCTATCTATGCACTCTACGGCCACGCCGATGGTCGGAGTCCCGATTCCGGCATAGTGCCCATCAAATCCAGCTATCGGGTAAAACTCGGTAAGCGTCCCCGTGGCGGCAAAGAGCCGGGCGGCTACTACGATGGCACCTTTGTTGATGATTACCACTATGTAGCCGGCTCGGGTACTTTGGACGAATGTAACGGCCGCAGGGTGCAGACCCCGGAGTTTCCAAACGGCACCTACGCTTACTTCCTAACCGAGGATTGGCCGATAATTCCGCGCTGTTACAAAGGTACTCCGTCGCAGGATTTCCGACGCGGTCCCAGCAATAACCCGCGCAATGGGGCTAGCAAAAAGTTACTTGGACGGTCCTGATTTTTTAGGTCCACGACTAAAGCACCTCTAAGGGGACAAATTCGGCGATACCGTCGCGCCAATGAAATTTGCAGCTAACGCCATAAGCTTCGCCGATCAGTGCCGGGGTAAACACTGCTTGCGGCGTCCCACCAGCCAACAGAACGCCCTCTTGCAACAACAATACCCGGTCACAAAAACGCGCCGCCAGATTTAAATCGTGCAGTGCGAGAATGACCGTTTTTCCCATGTCCGCAAGGCGGCGAAAATTCTGCATCAACTGCAGCTGATGGCGAATATCCAACGCTGCCGTAGGCTCATCGGCAATCAACAGAGGTGCCTGCCCGACCAATAGACGTGCCAACTGTACCCGACGCAGCTCACCGCCGGAGAGTTCGGTTACCGGACGATCGGCAAACGCCTGGGCATCGACCATAGCCATCGCTCGCCTCACCCGTGTTTCGCGATCTCGCGGACGCCCCCAGGGCAATAGCCCCAGAGCCACCAGATTCGCACCCGACAAACTCCAGGCCGGCATTTCCGATTGAGGCAAATAGGCCCCTAAACGTGCACGTTGTGTCGCGGGCAGCTTGTGCGCTTTCTCACCGTCAAAAGTAATCTGCCCACTCTCCGGCGTTAAAACACCAGCGATACATTGCAGCAAACTACTTTTCCCAGCCCCGTTGGGACCGATAACCGCTGTCAGTTCCGAGGGCTTAAAGGTACAGTTTATTTCCCGCAATACGTTTTTTAGTCCACGCGTTAACTCCAATGATTCACAATCAACGGTCAATTTTCTATCGACTTCATTCATAGCCACTGCCCCCGGCGCGCACTGACAATTAACCAAAAAAAGAAGGGCGCTCCAAGAAATGCCGTAACCGCACCGATACGCAATTCCTGCGCACCGACAAAATTAATCACCAGAATATCGGCCATCAATAACAACAAAGCGCCCGCAGCACCACTGATCCATAACAGCTGGGCAGGGTCTTGATGTACCAGAGGGCGCATTAAGTGCGGCACAACCAATCCGACAAAACCGATAGTACCGGCAACTGCCACTGCCGCACCAACGGAACTGGCGATACCAAATAGAATTAACAGGGGGAAAATACGGCTATGGAAACCCAACGAAGCGGCGGTATCCTCTCCCAGAGAAAGGGCACGTAAATAATTGCGCGCGAGGAACAGACAAATAACGCCCACCGAAATAAAAGGTAGTGCCAGTAATAACTGATCCCAGCCGCGATTGGCCAGTGAACCCATCAGCCAAAACACCACCTCCTGCATCGCAAACATACTCGGCGCATAATTAAGAGCCAGAGCAATAAGCGCCGATAAAAATGCATTGATCGCAACACCAGCCAACACCAGACGGCCGGCACTGGCACCGCGGCCGGCCAATAACCACACTGCAGCCACCGCACCAAAGGCGCCGGCAATTGCAATTGCTGGCAACAGCCATCCGGATTTCCACGCAGCGCCGTAATAAAGAAGTATAACTGCAGCCAGAGCGGCACCGCTGGAAACACCTAGCAGTGCCGGCTCCGCCAATGGATTGCGCAACATTCCCTGCATCGCCGCACCTCCCATACCCAGAGCAGCGCCGACCAAAATAGCAAGAATCGCCCGCGGCAATCGCAACTGCCAAAAAATGACGGCATCGCTGCTTTGAGAGTACCAACCCTGAGAAACAGCATCCACTAAATCCACCGACACCGGACCGCTCGCCAAGGCCACCAGCAAGGCGAGCGGCAGGGCTGCCAACAAAGCAAATATCGCGAGCTTATTGTGTTGTAGCAAAAGTTTTTCTCTTATCCATCAACTGTTGCAAGACTTCCACAGCAGCCAGTACCGGGCACAGACTCAGGCGGGAAGGTAATGTATAGGTACGGCCACTGTCGATATAGCGCTGCAATACCGGGTGGCGCGCGGCCAGGTAGGCCAGGGCAAAATTCTGTTCGCTGCCATAAAACACCAACAAATCTGGCCGCATCGCTATGACTTCTTCGAGGCTGATCCGCCCCAGCTGATTGACGCCCCCTCTGCGGCGAGATTAATAAAACCGGCTCGCTGTAGCAGTTGGTGCTCCAGCATTCCGCTACCGTAAGTAATATTATTTGCTGAGAGAATAACTGCGGTAATCCGCTGCTGCGGCTGGGGGCTATCCAGCAATTCCCGCAGCTGCCGCTGGCGTTTCTGCAGGGGTGCCAGTGGTCCCAATACCGCTTTTAATGCAGCCAGCTGTTGCTGTAATTGCTCGAGGTTGTAGGCATCGGGAATAGACACCACGTTGATGCCCAACTCTTTCAGTCGTCGCGCTGCACGCTGCGCGCCAAATTGCCCCACCAAAACCAAGTCAGGCTTTAAGGGCAATAATTCTTCCGCACGGGCGCGGTTCAGGTACACAGTTTGCGGAACCGGTGCAGTGCGATACTGCTCTGTATCCGCCAGCCAGGTAACGGAGGTGATGTCCTTGGGATTGGCCCAATTTAACAGGATCTGGTCCATACATAAGTTCAACGAGGCCATACGCTCGTAGGCAGCCCCGTTTATAGGATGTAATAGAAACAGCCCCAGTAAAATCATGAGCGGAAGCTGTACAAACTTCGCAGCGGAAATACTATAGCCCCTCAAAAAGGCAGCCATCAGTCTTAACTCATATCGATAATAGAGAGTGCTTCCCCCAGGGTTTTCACCGAGTGCAGCTCCATTCCTTCGATATCATTTTTAAGGCGATTGGCGGCAGGCACTATGGCCTTGCGGAAACCATGCTTGGCAGCCTCGCGCAAGCGCTCCTGACCCGAGGGCACCGGGCGAATTTCACCGGACAGGCCCACTTCACCAAACACCACTAGATCCCTCGGCAACGGCCGGTTACGAAAACTGGAAACCACCGCCAAAAGTAACGGGAGATCGGCACTGGTCTCCACGACCTTTACACCGCCGACCACATTAATAAAAACATCCTGGTCACCGACCAACACACCGCCGTGGCGATGTAGCACCGCCAGCAGCATATTCAAGCGGTTTTGGTCGAGCCCCACCGCTACTCTGCGCGGGTTGCCCAAACTGCTGTCGTCCACCAGCGCCTGCAGCTCCACCAGCAACGGACGGGTTCCCTCCCAGACAGAGGTCACTACCGAACCCGAAGCAATCTCTTCGGCGCGCTGCAGAAAAATAGCAGAGGGGTTAGAAACCTCTTTCAAGCCCTGCTCTGTCATGGCAAACACCCCCAGCTCATTGACCGCACCAAAGCGGTTCTTATGCGCACGCAGGGTGCGGAAACGGGAGTCATGGGTACCTTCGAGAAGGATGGAGCAGTCGATAATATGCTCCAACACTTTGGGGCCGGCGAGG
The DNA here is from genome assembly GCF_023895975.1 of Microbulbifer okhotskensis. GTDB lineage: Bacteria > Pseudomonadota > Gammaproteobacteria > Pseudomonadales > Cellvibrionaceae > Microbulbifer > Microbulbifer okhotskensis. Next base: position 9,568 of record NZ_JALBWM010000069.1, on the reverse strand, counting down.
CTGCCATCTTTGGTGACATGGCCCACCAGGATCAGAGCCGTGCCGGTTTGCTTGGCAAAGCGAGTCAGGTAGGCCGCACTCTCGCGCACCTGCGCCACCGAGCCCGGTGCCGACTGCACATCGCTCATATGCATTACCTGGATCGAGTCCACTACCATGACACGAGGATTCACCTCCTTCGCAGCCAGACAAATACGCTCAACATCCGTTTCACTGAGCAACTGTAGCGACTCAGTTGGGAGCCCCAGTCGTTTGGCGCGCATAGCCACCTGCTGCAGGGATTCCTCCCCGGTGATATACAGCGCAGGCATCGAAGTGGAGAGGTGACACAAGGTTTGCAGTAACACCGTGGATTTACCGGCCCCCGGATGACCACCAATTAACACCACCGAACCGGGCACCAGGCCGCCGCCGAGGACGCGATCCAACTCCGACGTGGAGGTGGGAATGCGCGGCAGCTCACTCAGATCGATTTCGGCAAGCTTCTGTACTTTACCCGCGCCGGCGGCACCGGCATAGCCGCTTTGAGTATCGGTAAAATTGGCCGCACGACTGTCCTTGTGCTCGGTGCCCAAACGTACCTCCGATAGGCTATTCCAAGTGCCACAAGCACTACATTGCCCTGCCCATTTGGTGTAGTCAGCACCACATTCATTACAGACATAGGCAGTTTTACGTTTTGTGGCCAAGGTTATCTCCCGAACAGTCACCAGAACTTATTGGCGCACAGTTTACCTCTTATAGGGACGGGGTGGGCGATGCGTAGCGGTCAAAAATGACTCACCTGCACTGGCGCCCTCTATTGGCATCTTCTTCGTCGCATTGGCCTATCTGCCCGATTGATCTAGATCAATTCACCATGTTTGCACCGAGATAATATCCGCCGCTGCCTGTACCCACTAATGGGGAGGCACGCAAACACACTGACCAATCATCAAACAGGAAGTAAGCATGTTGTCTTTTTCTCTTCGCGGCGCGATTTTGGCGCTCGCCATGGCCTCGACCTCCGCCCTAGCTGCAGATCACGAAGTTAAGATGCTGAATCAGGGTAAGGACGGCATGATGACTTTCGAGCCAGCATTTCTCGCTGTAGCGCCCGGCGATTCCGTCACCTTCCTGCCCACTGATGCAGCGCACAACACCCACTCGGTCTTGTCCCCCACTGAAGGCGCAAGCTGGAATGGCAGCATGGGCGAAAAAGTGACGGTCACTTTGAACCAGGAAGGGGTTTACCTGTATCAGTGTGATCCACACCTGCCGCTGGGTATGGTGGGAGTGATTCAAGTGGGTAAGGCAACCAACTTAGAGGATGCCAATAAACATGCCGAGGGAATGAATACCAGTATCGCCATGAATAAAGAGAGGCTCAAACAGTACCTCGACCAAGTCCAATAAGAGGAGCCGCGGCGTGGACATCCTATTTGAAAAAGGTCACCACCTGGTTGCGCGGTTCGGCGATTTGGTAAAAGAGCAGAATGGCAGTGACGGTGTGCAGGCCAATCAATTTGTTATTCGCCGCGGTACCAAAGGGGCACTTATCGATCCCGGCGGCGATCTCACTTATACACACCTGACCATTGAGCTCAGCCGGCATTTGAACCTGAGTGAACTGGACCTGATCCTGGCCTCGCATCAGGACCCGGATATCATCGCCTCGCTACCGCGCTGGATGCTTCACTCCCGCTGTAAGGTGGTGGTATCCAAGCTATGGTCACGATTTTTGCCGCACCTGGTCTCAGGCTTTGTCGCCTCGCGGGCCGGCGCAGAACGCTGGCAGGAGCGCATAATCCCGCTGGATGACAAGGGAGAAATTATCCCCTTCAGCGACAGTGAGATCTGGGCCTTGCCCGCACACTTTATGCATTCCTGTGGTAACTTCAGCTTTTACGATCCCGTGAGCCGTATCCTGTTTTCCGGTGATATCGGCGCCTCCCTCGGCGGTGAGGAGGGCGAAGTAAAAGACTTTGATGTGCACCTGGAATCTATGGAAGGTTTCCACCGCCGCTATATGGGCGGAAACTGGACCTGTCGCCTCTGGGCCAAGATGATCCGGGAGTTAAACCCCGCCATGATTGTGCCGCAACACGGCGGCTACTTCGCTGCCGACGAGGTTAAAAGCCGCTTCCTGAGCTGGTTGGAACGTCTCGAATGTGGGCCGGATCTCCTGCGCCACCAGGACTTCAGGTTGCCCCTGGGACGCTCTTAGACCGCCGCTGTCTGAAGATCGATTGCACCACTGCAGGCCAGTCCATACACTGCGGACTGGCTTATTTCCTACTTACCACCATGCACACGTGTCTTTTTCGCATAATATTACTGCTCGTATTACTGTCCTGTGGCGGCCAGGCATCGGCGATTACCTGTGCTGAAAAACATGAATCTCAGCCAGTATTTACTCCCATCGAACCTTCTGAACAATTACATTGCAGCGAAAAAAAAGCCATAAACTGCAATGATGACTATTCCTCCGACTGCAACGTTGAGTGCAGTTGCTGTGCAGGACCGAGTAACAGTTCAGCTATCAGTGCTGACGACCAAACTCTCTTTTACCGCCGCAATCGCCAAGCCTCGACCTACCGAGTATTTAATTCCTCCCCCGTCCCGGAAATGGCACTACGCCCCCCATAATTCGCCTTTAACAGGGCCCGTGCGTCTTTAACAGCGCTCGGCCCCAATTAATTACCGCCACAAATCTAGCTGTGAAGACTGTCGCACCCGTTCGCACCATCAAATTTATCACCGGAGTATTTATGTACCGTCACCTCATTATGGTCATTGCCACATTGTTTACCGCCCTTGCTCTCAGTGCTTGCGCCGAACCCCAGCCCCCTAAAAAAGAAACTGTGAAACTCACTACCTATAAATCAGCCACCTGCGGCTGCTGCAAAATTTGGGTTGAACACGCACAACAGAGTGGCTTCGATGTTGAGGCAAGAAACGTCGATGACCTTAACGGCGTGAAAAACCAGCACCATATCGCACCGCGCTACCAGTCCTGTCACACCACCGTGTCAGAACAAGGCTATGTTTTTGAAGGGCACGTACCGGCAAAGCTGGTGCAGCACTTTCTACAGAAGCCTCCACAAAACGCGATAGGTCTCGCGGTGCCCGGAATGCCTTTGGGCAGCCCCGGTATGGAAGTCGGCGACCGCTTTACCCCTTACCAGGTACTGCTGCTTAAAGAAGATGGCAGCAGCGAAATTTACGCCGAAATCAAAACGGCACAGGAGCAATTCTAAAGGAGCGGCGATGACAGAGAGCTTTCGCAGCGGAGCCATATCGAGGCGTACTTTTGTGACTGGTGTCGGCGCAGGTGCGGCCCTCCTGGGGCTACCCCAGCGCCCGCTATCAGCAAGCTCTGCGGTATCGCCCGCAGAGGTCTTGAGCGGTCATCAGTTCAATCTCTCCATCGGTTATCGCCGGGTAAACTTTACTGGCAGCGAACGCCAGGCCGTGACCGTCAACGGCAGCCTGCCCGGCCCTATCCTGCGCTGGCGAGAGGGTGATACCGTCACCCTCAATGTGCGCAACCAACTGGCACGTGCCTCCTCTTTGCACTGGCACGGTATCCGCGTACCCAGCGATATGGACGGCGTTCCCGGATTGAGCTTTAGCGGTATTGAGCCAGGACAAACGTTCCGCTACCGATTTCCAATTCGTCAAAGCGGCACTTACTGGTATCACAGTCAATCTGGCTTTCAAGAACAGCAGGGCCTGTACGGCGCTATAGTGATTGACCCCGCCAGCCCAGAACCCTTTGCCAGTGATCGCGACTATGTAGTGGTGCTCTCAGACTGGAGCAATGAACCCCCTCAGGCTATTTACACCAATCTGAAAAAAGACCCGCACTACTACAATCGGCAGCAGAGAACGGCCGCTGACCTTTGGCGTGAGGTTCGGGCAAACGGTGTAGCAAGGACCTGGCGGGATCGGCACCCGCGGAATTGGGCACAGGTATCCGACCGGGATATTGCTCATGTCACCGGAGAGACCTACACCTATTTGATAAACGGGCAAACACCCGATGCCAACTGGAGCGCACTATTTAAACCCGGCGAAAAAATACGTTTGCGTTTTATTAATGCCGCTTCGATGACCTTATTCGACCTGCATATACCCGCGCTAAAAATGCGGGTGATTGCCGCTGATGGGCAGAATATTGAGCCGGTCAGTGTGGATGAATTCCGCATCGGCACAGGCGAAACCTATGACGTGATCGTCGAGCCTAAAGGTGATCGCGCCTACACCCTGTTTGCGCAAACCATGGACCGCAGCGGCTATGCTCGCGGCACACTCACCGCCGATGTAAATCTGAGCGCACAAATTCCCCCCATGGATCATCGACCCATGTTCACCCCGCAGGACTTGGGATTGACTGAAAGACCCACAGCAACAACCGCGGATAACAAATACAAAACAGCCAAAGTGGGCCACTCAGACACTGAGTCAGATCCGCCCACTGCCGTCGCCGGAGGATGGTATTACGGAAATCTCGCCGCGGCAGGTCTCGGCAGCAATGCCCCCATCGCGCATCAACCCAGCGAATTTGGATACAGCGTGGATAGCCGCGCAGCATCGCCCGCGAACGGGCTGACAGACCCCGGTATCGGTATGCGCAACCACATGCGGCGTTATAACCGCCGCGTACTCACCTACGCTGACCTGCGCAAACTCAAACCCAGCAGGGACCGACGTCAGCCGGAGCGGGAACTCCAGCTCCACCTCACCGGTAATATTGATCGTTATATGTGGTCTATTAACGGCGAAAAACCTCGCAATGCCGATCCGCTACTACTGCGTCACGGAGAGCGGCTGCGCATTACCCTTGTTAATGACACCACCTTTGTCCAACCAATACACCTTCACGGCCTATGGAGCGAGCTGGAAACCGGTGACGGCCAACACCTGCCCAATAAGCACACGATATTAGTACAAGCGGGTTCCACTATCAGCTATTTGGTCAGCGCTGATACTTATGGGCGCTGGGCACTGCAATGCCAGATGCTCTACCAACGGCCGGGGATGTTTCGGGAGGTACGCATTGTTTAAGGCTGGGACTCTAATTACCGTTATTTCATTAACATTGGCCGTTCACACGAGTCATGCACAAATGCTGCCACAACACCAACATCACAGCTACCAACCCCTCAGCGACACTGGTGAAAAAGAGACCATGGCAGAAGTCAGCCTCGATTATGTAGAACTGCGAGGTAATGACGGTGGGGAAATTGAGGGCGATTTCAGTTATGGCGACGATCAAAACAAATTTGTCGCTGAAGTCGATTATGAGAGGGGCGGTGGTGAAACCGAAAAAAATGAACTCTGGGCGCTCTACAGCCGCGCCATATCCGCAAAATGGAATTTCCTACTAGGTATTCGTCACGACTTCCAGCTGGAGACTACCAGCCGAAACTGGATCGCTGTCGGTGTTACTGGGGAAACTCCATACTCATTCGAAATGGATGCAGTATTTTTCTATGGAAAAAGCGGCAGTACTGCATTCCGACTGGAGGGCGAGTATGAATTAAAATTAACACAGAAATGGATTCTGGCTCCGCGGATAGAGCTGAATTTTTTTGGGCAGAACGATGAGACACAAGGCAGCGGATCCGGCTTATCTGAACTGGAAATCGGTCTTCGACTAATGTATGAAATCACCAAGAAATTCTCACCTTACATCGGTGTCCACTATGAACGGGAAATAGGTAATGCCGCTGATTTCGCCCGTGAAGAAGGTGAGGACGTGGACTCAACGGTTTGGGTGCTGGGTTTTCGTGCCTGGTTTTAAGTTTGGGGAAAAACAACTTTCAACAATCACCCGGTTTACGCAATATTATTGGGCCCCTAGAACAACAAATTTTCTAAAATGCACTTTTAAAGCCAAAAAAACTAAGCGCTAAAGGATCAAAAAAATTATAGAGGCGCCCTAATATATATTTGCAAAATGCTCTCAGTTGTTTAAGCAACAACCATGATCATGCAATCACTGGACACAAGAACTGATCCTGCCTATCAACAGCCTCATTCTCCAGCTCTGAGGAAATCACTCGTCTGAAAGCTACATAATTATAATCCAGCAGGCAACTCATTCAGCCCCTCTTTAATAAACTCCCGCCACCAAGCTTGGGTCGGGACAGGTGCACGCACATTGACCGGGGCACCGATCACTGGCGTAAGCAGTGTCGCCCCACGCGCTTCTGCTGCAGTCTGTGCACGCTCCAGAGGCTCAAACCAATCGTGCAGGGCAAGATCAAAAGTGCTGTTATGAATAGGTATCATCGCGCGACCACGCAGATCCAGGTGAGCCAGCACGCTCTCCTCCGGCTTCATGTGTACCTGGCTCCACAGATCGTTGTAGGCCCCCGTTTCGATCAGGGTCACATCGAAAGGACCGAAGCGCTCACCAATCTCGCGGAAGCCGCCAAAATAGCCACTATCGCCACTGAAGAAAATTCGCGCATCGCGCCCACCAATGACCCAGCTCGCCCATAGCGTCTTGTCCCGGTCGGTCAAACCGCGTCCGGAAAAGTGCTGGGCCGGGGTCGCAGTAAATTGCAGGCTGCCGACAGACAGGGATTGCCACCAGGCCAGTTCGGTAATTTTGCCCTCCGCGATCCCCCAGTCCCGCAAGTGCTTGCCAACACCGGTCGGAACGATAAACCGCTCCACCTTCTTATCCAGGCTGCGAACGCTGGCTTTGTCCAGGTGGTCATAATGATCGTGACTGATAATGACGGCCTTCAATGCGGGCAACGCTTGTAACGGCAGGGGCAGTGGGTGAAAACGCTTTGGGCCCATCCACTGCACCGGCGAGGCACGCTCGCTGAATACCGGGTCAGTCAGTACGTACTCCCCATCGAGCCGAATCAACACTGACGAGTGGCCCAGGCGATAGACCGTTGGCTGGCTCTCATTGCTAGCGAGTACCTCCTCTGTAATCAGCTGCAACGGCAATGGTGCTTTTGGCACAGGCGCAGCTCTCTCCGCCCGAACGTAAGCACCGATTATGTCGGCAATGTTACCTACCCCGGATTTGTAGTCGATTTCCGTGTTTTGGAATTTCTCCGACTGAGTCGCACAACTACTAAACAGACCAACAGACATGCCTATCACTCCTGCTAATAACCACCAGCGTTTCTTCATAGCTGACACCAAGTAAACTATTCAGTGCAGTTTACTGTCGGCAGCGACAAAAGTAAACCAATTAGTGTAAAATTAGTCATTAAGCAAGATTTTCCGCCAGGTAAATTCCCTGATGTAAACAGAGATTCCGAGAGTCAGATGAGTGAGAAGAAGCCAACCAGAAGTGAGCTGAAACGTCAGTCCATTATCGATGCCGCCAAACAGGCCTTTCAGGAACTCGGCGTCCAAGGCACCAGCATGGATGAGCTGGCAGCCCGCGCACAGGTGTCCAAGCGTACCGTGTACAACCACTTTGCCAGTAAGGAAGCGCTGGTTATGTATTTGATCAGTGACCTTTGGCAGCAGGCAACCCAATCCCCCGGTTGCGACTACAACCCAGGCAGTGACTTGTACGCACAACTTCGCGCCCTGCTGGAGCTGGAAATTAAAACCATCTGTAACCCGCAGTATATTGACCTGAATCGTATGGCCTTTGACTACTTCTTTCACCAGCCGGATGCCCTGCGTAAAGAAATGGAAAAATTTAAGGCTCACGAAACTGGAGTGCAACGCTGGATTAAATCTGCCGTGGCCGACGGCCGGCTAACACAGCTCGATGTAGAGGTCGCCAGTGGACAAATTCATAATTTGATTAAAGGTGGTTGCTTCTGGCCACAGTTACTTCAACTCTCCGGCCCACCCACGCAGGCCGAACAGGTGGCTCTGGCCGAACGCACCACAGCTATGTTTCTGAGTTATTATCAGGCATGAATTACATGGCCAAGTAGGTAGCGTTACGTGATGGTGGCTAGATCTTGAAAATTGTATTTTTACCTGGAATGGATGGAACTGGATTTCTCTTCAATGAGCTAATTCAGGAGGTTCCGCGAGAGATAGATCGAGAGGTTATTTGTCTCAATGAAATACAGGGTGTGACCTACCACCAACAAGCTGAGCACATTGCAGAAAGAATAGGATCATCAAGCGTTGTAGTAGTCGCTGAATCATATTCCGGAAGAATTGCATATGAATTATGTAATATTCTTGGAACCCAAGTTTCAGAGGTAATTTTTATAGCGGGTTTTGTTTCCTGTCCCGGTAAGCTCGCAAAGTTAGCTGCAGTACTCCCAGAGTATGCTCTAAAGCCTAATCTGTTACCAAATTGGCTAATGAAAAAACTATGTTTTGATGGCCATGGCGCTATTGGGCTAACGGAGAAAGTTCGCCACGCTATTGCTCAGGTTCAGCCAAGTGTTTTGAAACAGCGGCTATTAAATATTGCAGAACTTGAGCAGCCCAAGCATCATCAATTAACAAAAGCCGTATATATTCGGCCAACATATGATCGCTTAGTTGCATGGGAGGCAATCAAAATTTTGGGTAATGTTTATCCCCAGTTAAATATTGAGTCTGTGGAAGGTGGGCATTTCATCGCTCAAACGGCCCCGAAAACATGTGCGAAAGTCATACTCCGTGCCATAACCACGTAAATCGGGTAGCCGGTAGTTCTAGCTACCGGCCCCCACACCACCCATCGTTCGGCTCCGCAATAGGCGGCTCTCTATCCATAATAAATTTCTACCCAGCCATCACCTAACGTAATCAAACCCATCTTTTCGAAAAATGCATTATTGAGTGCAATGTGAGTGCCCTCAGTTATTGCGTTTCGCCAGTAACTTTTACCGGACGAACCACAGGTAACTGCCAGCGATTCACTCACACCCATGCGCAGTAAATTCCGAAATTTTGTTCTAACCCTACGCCAATTCTTCCAATAGCTCATTCTTAATTGTCACCGTATCCAGCAATCGAGATCAATACATTGTTGACAGCCTTGCGCATACCAAAGAGCAATCTTGGACCGCCAGAGATTGGAACCCTAATGACCATATTAATAGATGGGTCCGATACGTATCCAGTGGTTCCATCAGGCAATTAGACATAACCAGCAAAGGCACCCGACATCAAAACCGCTGCTCCTCCATAGTTTTGAGGCAGATGCTTTGGGCGTTCCGTAGTCGCAATCAGGTTATCAACGATTTCCATCCCCCAGTGCCCGCTCCTTTTGGATACGTATATAGATTTCTTCTCGGTGAACCGGTAAGGATTTGGGGGCCAGTATTCCTATCTTCACTTGATTACCCTTAACTTCCAATACTGTGACTGAGACACAGGTCCCAATCCTTAAGTTCTCGCCGGTCCGGCGCTTTAAGATCAACATATTTATTCCCTCTGATACTCAAACCATGCGTAGACCGTCCTTGCTGGAAGGGTTTGAAAGTAACTTTTTGAGGAAATACGAGGTGGTGCGCGAGGGCGGTAGGCACAGAAGAAGAAAAGGCGGACGCAACGCTCCCAGAGTTTGAGGAATCTCCCCAAACCGCTGAATGTACTCCACTTTATTGAAGACGAGCGGGTTTCTAGCGTATGATCCATATAGCCATTT
>NZ_JALBWM010000068.1 GCF_023895975.1 Microbulbifer okhotskensis | reverse complement strand
GCTATTTTAGGTCTATTCTGTTCGTTTTTACACCGATTTATATGGGACAGCCCTGGGATATTCAGGCATTGGACTTTAAGCTGGCGAAACAGCAAAAGTACTTGCCTGTGGTTTATAGCCGCAGAGAAATATCAGCAATTTTAAACCATCTGGAAGGCACTTATCGATTACAGGTTGAGCTAATGTATGGTAGTGGTCTTCGCAGTGCCGAACTGCTTTCTTTACGTATCAAGGATATAGACTTCGATAGTAATAATATTTTTGTCCGAGGCGGCAAGGGGGATAAGGATCGTACTACGATATTACCTAATGGGCTAGTTGTGCAATTACATAGACAAGTGGAGTCTGTTTCCCTATTGCACCAGCAAGATCTTTTGACTGGTTTTGGATCGGTTTATTTACCTAATGCTCTGGAAAGAAAGCACCCAAATGCAAGTCGGCAACTCACTTGGCAATACCTGTTTCCTTCCAGCACCATCGGTCAATGTCCTCGCTCAGGTGAAAACAGAAGGCACCATATGCACGCATCAACTTTGGCCCGCCAGGTTCGTATAGCGGTCAATCTGGCTGGAATCAACAAACCCGCACGCTGTCATGCATTTCGTCATAGTTTTGCGACTCACTTACTCGAAGCGGGTTATGACTTACGTACGATTCAGGAGCTGCTTGGGCATTCGGATGTAAGCACTACTGAAATTTATACTCATGTCGTAAATCGGGGGGATAAAGGTGTTTTAAGCCCTTCAGACCGCCTGCGTAACATTAATAAAATTGAAGAATCTGGAGCTAACTATTTTGTTGGGACTAAAGTAGGGCAAGTGCAGGGCCTTAGCTTATTGGCTACATCTTAACAGCGAGGGGATCGGATACCGGTTTTCGCCGGTATCGCAATAGAAGAATATAGAGATCGATTGAGTTATCCCGGTGTTACGTCACCATTCTGTGCACGGTGGCGCAGGGCATGATCAATCAGGGTCAGAGCCATCATGGCTTCGGCGATCGGCGTTGCACGAATGCCCACACAGGGATCGTGGCGGCCTTTGGTAACCACCTCAATGGGATTGCCGGAGCGATCAATGCTACGGCCGGGAATACGCAGGCTGGAAGTCGGCTTTAAGGCAATATGGGCAATAATCTCCTGGCCACTGGAAATACCCCCTAACACACCGCCGGCATTATTCGATAAAAACCCTTCTTCTGGGGTAATTTCATCGCGGTGCTCTGTGCCCTTTTGCTCCACACTGTCGAAGCCCACTCCAATTTCCACACCTTTTACCGCATTAATACTCATCAGGCCATGGGCCAGATCTGCATCCAGACGATCAAAAATAGGCTCACCAAGGCCGGCGGGAACGCCGCTAGCATGTACGGAAATTCGCGCACCGATGGAGTTACCCTCTTTGATCAGATCTTGCATATAGGCTTCCATTTCGGGAACCCGCTCGGCATCAGGACAGAAAAAGGGGTTCTGCTCTACCTGATCCCAATCCAGCTTCTGGACTTTGATCGGGCCTAGCTGGGAGAGATAGCCACGCACTTCAATTCCATATTTTTGTTTTAGCCATTTCTTGGCGATAGCTCCGGCAGCAACCCGCATAGCCGTTTCACGGGCGGAGGAGCGGCCACCCCCACGGTAGTCGCGAATGCCGTATTTTTGCCAGTAGGTGAAATCAGCGTGGGCTGGCCTTACCTGCTCGGCAATATTGCCGTAGTCCTTGGAGCGCTGGTCGGTATTTTCAATTAACAGGCCAATGGGCGTACCGGTGGTTTTACCTTCGAAAACACCGGAGAGGATTTTTACCTGGTCGGGCTCGCGGCGCTGTGTGGTATAGCGCGAGGTGCCGGGCTTGCGGCGGTCCAGCTCTCGCTGAATTTCTTCTTCGCTAATCTCCAAGCCCGGGGGGCAGCCATCGACGATACAGCCGAGCGCGGCGCCGTGACTCTCGCCAAAGGTGGTGACACAAAACAGCTTGCCAAAGGTATTGCCCGACATAAACGACTTTTCCAGCTAATAAATAGTAAAACAGGGATTCCCCGCAAAAAGGGCCACGTATTATAAATGATCCGCCGGCCCCGGCGTGGCAACCGGGGTAAAAAGCACAAATGTCCGCGCAATTCGCCCCAATGGATAACCTGGCAATCCCGATTACCGGGCTCACAAAAGAACCTACTCTTTTTCGAAGTAAGGTTGGTAGGCGAGAAGCTCTTCGCGGGTGATAACAAAAACCCCGTGGCCACCCTCTTCGAATTCAGGCCACATAAAGGGCACGTCTGGAAAAGCCTGCTCCAATGCTTCCCAGCTATTACCCACTTCGCAAATCAACAGCCCTTCGGGCTGCAAGTGATCAGCAGCTTTACACAGTAGACGGCGGGTAAAATCGAGGCCATCATCGCCGGAGCCCAGTGCAATATCCGGCTCGGCCCGATACTCTTCGGGCATTTCCGCCAGATCGCGAGCATCCACATAGGGGGGGTTGCAGACGATTAACTCATAGCTAAACCCCTGCAGGCCAGCGAAGAGATCTGACTGCACCGCGCGCACCCGCTCATTCAGCTGATGGCGATTGATGTTTAGCTGAGCCACTTCAATCGCGCCCTCAGAGATATCACTCAAGTCGACACGCGCTTCCGGGAAGGCTTCGGCACAGGCTATGCCGATACAGCCACTGCCACAGCAGAGATCCAGTATCCCCAGGGGCTCTACATTGAGCCAGGGTTGGAAATTGCGCCGAATCATTTCGCCAATGGGCGAACGCGGCACCAGTACGCGCTCATCCACGTAAAACGTCATATCGCAAAAATGGGCTTCCTGGGTCAGGTAGGCCGCCGGCAGCCGTTCGGTAAAACGCCGCTCCAATAGAGTGAGCACATCGCGGCGCTCTTCCATGGTCAGCCTCGCCTCCAGTATTTCCGGCTTACTATAAGGAGGCAGGTGCAGGGCGTGAGTGACCAGCAATACCGCCTCGTCCCAAGCGTTATCGGTACCGTGACCATAGTAAAGGCCGGCCTCGTTGAATCGGCTGGTGCCCCAGCGAATGTAGTCTAAAACCGTGGTCAGCTCATGCAGGCTGGATTCACGCCTTTCTATCATCGAATCTATCCTTAAGTACTGTGTATCTCATCAGGGCCTGTTGACGCTAATTTAATGACCTCTTTTGCGGCTATAAAAGCGCCAACCAAAGCACGAGGAGTGTAGCTTGGTTACTCCAAATAAACGACGAGTAACACTGAGTGGCGCTGGTATAGCCGCAACCCAACGGGCTGAGACCCTTTTTCCATCCAACTGTATGATCAGTCGCTTATGTAGAATGCCCAGATAGCACTCCTTCTGCCTTGCTGAACAAAAAAGGGCCTCCGGCAATAGCTATCAAATTAGTATCAGCAAGCCATGGGGTCCGCGCGGATCTTTACTCTCGGGTTACAAACGCTTAGGGTAGCGCACCCGCCCTTCGGGCTGAGATGTTGGAAAGAGCAGCATGAACGAACACTACGCGCGAATTATTGAAGCAATCGGCGAAGATCCGCAACGCCCAGGACTAAAAGATACCCCGGAGCGCGCCGCCAAAGCCATGGAATACCTGACCCGTGGCTACCAACAAACTGTGGAAGATGTGGTCAATGACGCGCTCTTCCCATCTGACTGCAGCGAAATGGTGCTGGTTAAGGATATCGAACTCTACTCCTTATGTGAGCACCACCTACTGCCGTTTATTGGCCGCGCCCACGTAGCCTATATTCCCAGTGGCAAAGTTGTTGGCTTGTCCAAGGTAGCGCGCATCGTCGATATGTTTGCACGTCGCCTGCAAATCCAGGAGCAGTTGACCGTGGAAATTGCCGAGACCCTGCAGAATGTAACCGGTGCTGCCGGCGTCGGTGTGATCATCGAAGCCAAGCATATGTGCATGATGATGCGCGGTGTGGAAAAACAGAACTCCGTTATGAAGACTTCGGCTATGCTCGGTACTTTCCGCAGCAATCAAGCCACACGCAATGAGTTCCTCTCCCTGCTGCGCTAATAATCGGGCCCTACAGGAGCCAGCGGCTCCTGTAGCCACTTTGATTGTGGAGTGAACGCTATGCCTCACCTGATCATAGAGTATGCGAAAAATCTGGAAGAAAAGATTTCTGTCGCTGCGTTGGTCAGCTCAGCACAGGAGGCAATGCGTCGCTCTGGCTTGTTCGCCTCTCACAACATAAAGACTCGGGCCAAGTCCTACGAACAGTTTATCGCCGGGGATAATGGCAATAGCTTTATCCACGCGGAGATCCGTCTGCTGGAGGGGCGTTCTTCACGGGAACGAGAAGCGCTGAGCTCGGCCGTCTTTAATAGCCTGTGCCAATTTGCTGAGGGCGTTCCCGCAGTCTCTGTCGAGGTGCGGGAGATGGATGCCAGCTGCTATTCCAAGCGGGTACCCTTCTAGGCGTCGGCTTCACCACGCAAGAAAGGCGCAAACCACTCTGCAATCGCCTGAGCTCCACTTTCCTCCAGATGCAGGTGGTGACTACCGGGCATTTCCTGCGCTTCAATACCCTGACACCCATGAAGCACCGGGCGCAGACGCTCAATCATTTCCGCAATGCCATCCTCAGCCAAAACCAGCTGCACCGGCATACTCAGTCGGGATAGATATGCTTTGATCTGCTGCTCATTAAGCTTTGCGGTGGAAGCTGCCATGAGTCGGGGATCATTGCTCCAGGTGTAGCCGCCCTCTACCTCCCGAGTGCCCCGTTCAGTGATTGCCCGCGCGGCCCATTCAGTCAGGGGGAACATACCGTTCTTGCGGGCTTCTACCGCCTCGTCAAAGGTGCTGTATACCTTCAGCCTGCGCGCCGCATAACGGGCCCGCTGGGCAATGGCTTTGGCAAGGTTCTCCGGAGCCTCTTCATCCTTGGTAAAGGGGGGCACCAAACCGTCGATCAACGCTAATCGCTTTACCCGGTCGGGAAAGGCTCCAGCAGTAATGACTCCAGCTATTGCCCCCCGTGAGTGGGCGACAATGGAGAATTTACGCCAGCCGAGTGCATGTACCACTCCCAAGACATCCTCCGCCTCCTCCCAAATGTTGTAGTTGGCGTCGAGTGAGCGGTGATAGCTGCGGCCGTGCCCCGGCATATCCAGCGCCACCAGATTGATGCCCGGCAACAGAGGCGCCAGTCGATCAAAGCTGGCACAGTTATCCAGCCAGCCGTGAAGCGCTATCACAGGCTCCCCCTCCCGATCACCCCACTGACGTGCGGCAATCGTTTTATTATCGAATTCGAGGGTAATTTCACGAGGAGTGATTTGATTCATCGCCAATTGATGTCCGTCGGATAATTTCTAAAACAGAAGCAGGGATGGTGCGGCCCCCCACAAGCATCCGCAATGACAGTTGTGATCAGCTCAGTAGTGATTTATTGGCAGACGGCAGTCAGCGGCACTATTCGGTGTGCTGCAACCACTCCAGCTCGGCACAGCCGTTGGCCCAAACCTCTGCGCTTACACAGGCGAGACTGGAGGTTGCCATGGGATACCGGTTGTCGCTGCCACACAGGCCGTTGAGAAGGCTACCCACCAGCGGTTGATGGCTGACCAGCAACATAGGGAAAGTATCCTGTGCTTGTATCTGATCGAGCAGCTGTTGCGGATTAGTATCGCCAATCAGCAACGGCTCGCTTGTCACTGACAGCCCCAACTGTGCAGAGACAATCGCGGCAGTTTCCTGGGTGCGCACAAAGGGGCTGGCCCAGATTGCGCGTACTGCCGACAATTCTTGTGCGCGTCTATTACAAACCTGCGCGACCTGCCTGCGTCCGCGCTCCGTCAGAGCCCGCTCTGCATCATTTACGAGCATCGGTTCTGCCTTACCATGACGCAAGATAAACAGTTGCATGGCGATTTCCTCAAGGTTCATTGTTGACGCGGCAACGCTTGTCATGAGAATCAGAGCAGTACGCTAACTGAAGATGGTGAGCCGACACCTGCACAGCAGGCATCGGCAAACAGCGCAATAGAATTAACGGCGGGAGATCAATCAGTTCTTGTCAGAGGGCTTGTCGGCATCATCGGCACTCTCTTCGACAAGCTCAGGCTTTTCTTCTGCGCCCTCGGGTTCGGCGCTGCCTAATATAATGGCATCTTCAGCTTCATCTTCGCTAGAACCCTTTTCACTTTTGGCCTCAGTGGAAACCACCTCTGCAGAAACTTCTTCTGCGGCCCCATAGCCAGAAAGATCTTCCACATCGGACTCGGGCCACTCGGCAAATGGGAAGGGTTTTTCGTTCGAGTTATAAATCAGGAATTGGATTGCCTGGTAAACATAAGAAGCGAGCTGGTCGCCAAAGCGCCGCAAATTATCGTTAGATTTTCCATTGATAATCGAAAACAGGAATTGCAGTACCACCACTGCCATCAATAACCATGCGGCAACCTGAAGACACAGCGCAAACAGCACCATATAGATAAGGCGCACCCATTGGTTGCCGGAGGAAAGATTGCGCTTTAGATCGTCATTGTTCATATGAGGCTTCCATTTAAGGCTTGGCCGAGTAGGCCACATCAAAAGTTTGCGCGCCCGACATCAAATTACGAATCACCTCAGGAATCGGCCGCTGTTCAAATAATATGGCGTGAATCGCAGAAACCAAGGGCATGTAGACTCCCATTTCGTCAGCTTTCTGCTTAATCAGACGAACCGTATTCACCCCTTCGGCCACCTGACCAATTTCTGCGACAGCCTGATCGAGTGGCTTGCCTTTACCCACCATATAACCCACCCGATAATTGCGACTGAGATCGGATGAACAGGTGAGAATCAGGTCACCGACACCGGCCAGGCCAATAAACGTCATTGGGTCTGCACCCATGGCTTCGGCAAAACGCATCATTTCTGCCAGAGAGCGGGTGATCAATAAACTGATGGTATTTTGCCCACGATCCATCGCCGCAGCCATACCGGTGACGATTGCGTAGATATTTTTCAGTGCACCAGCAAGCTCCACACCAAACACATCATTACTGGAATAAACCCGGAAAGTTTCCGAGTGCAGTGCCGATTGGATATCTTTGCAAAGCACCTCGTCTTCACTAGCCACCACCGTTGCAGTGTAGTGCCCCGCAACAATTTCTTTTGCAAAATTCGGTCCGCTCAAAACACCGACGCGCATACCATTGGTTTCTTCGCGGAGGATGTCACTCATCAAGTGGAAATTATCGTGCTCAATTCCCTTGGTGGTTGAAATCAGCATGGTGTCCGGCGCCAGGAAGGGGGCCACCTTTTTTACCACTTCGCGAAAAGACTTACTGGGAATGGCCACAAAGACGATATTGCAGCCATCGATGGCTCGCTGGAGGTCGCTGGTAACCTGTAGCTCCGGGTGCAGAGGTACGCCGGGCAAGTACTTGTGGTTCTCGCGAGTGTCGCGACATTCGGCTGCCATCTCTGCATTTCGCATCCACTGGCGGGTATCGTGGCCATTGCTCGCTACGATATTAGCAATTGCCGTCCCGAAACTGCCGCCGCCCAATACGGCAATAGAGAGGGGGTTGGAAGTTTCCTTTTGCATTCTCACACCGATAAAGCTTCTATTTAAGACTTGCGGATTATAGAGCTATGATCCGCCAAGCCCAATGGGATCCATTTGTTTAAAGTTGTCACTAACTGTGCAAAACAGCACACTAAATAGCAAAAACGACCCACTACCTTGACCAACCGATAAAAAAGGTTAGTTTGGCAGGGGCCGCCTTATAGGGCGCGGCAAACGCCAATTGGCGTTTGCTACATACCACAGAGCGTCGATTTATATCGCCCGCTTAAACCCTCGCTAGCCGTGCATTTCAAGCAGCAGCGTATTGAGGCGGCGCACATAGTCAGCCGGATCTGCCAGCTGGTTACCCGCAGCCAGATTAGCTTGGTCCATCAGGATATTGGTCAGGTCGGCAAAGCGATCTTCATCTTGCTCCTGGTCCAAACGCTGTACCAGCGGGTGGGATGGATTGATCTCAAAGATCGGCTTGGCTTCCGGCAAGGCTTGGCCGGCCTGCTCAAGAATACGGCGCATCTGTGGGCCCATATCCTGTTCACTCACCACCAGACACGCGGGAGAGTCCACCAGGCGGGTAGTCGCGCGCACAGATTCAACGCTGCCATCCAGAACACCCTGCACCCGTTCAACCAGGGCGCCGGACTCCTGCACCACTTTTTCGTGCTCGGCCTTGTCCTCTTCGCTCTCTGCTTCACCCAGATCCAATGCACCCTTGGCAACATCCTGGAATTGCTTGCCATCGAACTCATTCATATGGCCCACAAACCACTCGTCCACCTGATCGGTGAGCAGCAGTACCTCGATACCCTTCTTGCGGAAAACTTCTAAGTAAGGGCTGGACTTGGCCGTGGCGAAGTTATCGGCACACACGTAGTAGATGGCTTTCTGGCCATCCTTCATGCGGCCCACATAATCTTCCAGGGACTGGTCTTGCTTTTCAGTGTCAGCACGGGTGCTGGCAAAGCGCAGCAACTTAGCAATCTTTTCCTTATTGGAAAAATCTTCTGCCGGGCCTTCTTTCAGCACATTGCCAAACAAATCCCAGAGTTTTTGATACTGATCGCCGTCCTTCTTCGCCAGCTTGTCGAGCATATCCAGCACGCGTTTGGTTAGCGCGCTCTTGATCGCATCGGTATTGCGATCTTGCTGCAAGATTTCACGGGATACATTCAACGGCAGATCATTGGAATCCAGAACACCCTTCACAAAGCGCAGGTACAGCGGTAGGAACTGCTCGGCGTCGTCCATGATAAAGGTGCGCTGTACATACAGCTTGAGACCACGGGCAGCATCGCGCTGATACAAGTCAAACGGTGCGCGCGCCGGGATATACAGCAGACTGGTGTAATCCTGCTTGCCTTCGACACGGTTGTGACTCCAGATAAGGGGGTCGTCGAAGTCGTGGGAGATATGCTTGTAGAACTCCTTATACTCTTCAGATTTCACTTCGGAGCGCGGGCGAGTCCACAGAGCCTGGGCAGCGTTAACCGCTTCAAACTCAGGTGCTTTCTCTTCTTTCTGTTCCTCACCCTCTTCTGTCGCCGGTGCTTCCTCTTTCAGCATTTCCACCGGAATGGCGATGTGATCGGAATACTTTTTAATGATGGAGCGCAAGCGCCAACTATCGGCAAACTCTTTGGCTTCGTCTTTTAAGTGCAACACCACGCGGGTACCGCGCTGTGCCCACTCAACCGTTTCCACGGAGTATTCCGCTTCGCCGTGGCACTCCCAGTAAACGCCCTGGTCTGCATTCAGGCCGGCGCGACGAGTAAACACACCCACTTTGTCGGCAACAATAAATGCGGAGTAGAAGCCGACACCAAATTGGCCGATCAGGTGTGCATCTTTTTGCTGGTCGCCGGTCAACTGCTGCATAAAGGCAGAGGTACCGGAACGGGCGATAGTGCCGAGGTTTTCGATAACCTCGTCGCGGCTCATACCGATGCCGTTATCGCTGATAGTAAGGGTGCCCTCTTCCTGATCAAACTCAATGCGGATGCGCAGATCCGTATCGTCACTCAGTAATTCGGGGTTGGACAACGACTCAAAACGCAGCTTGTCAGCGGCATCAGAGGCATTGGACACCAGCTCGCGCAGGAAAATCTCCTTATTGGAGTAGAGCGAGTGGATCATCAGGTGTAGTAGCTGCTTGGCTTCCGTCTGGAATCCATGGCTCTCTTTTTGGGCCTCAACGGTCATCTATTGGTCTCCCCGTACAAGTCAATCGGAATAGGGAGCAAATATTGGGCCCCAGCGACAAGTTTCAAGGGGGAAAGTTAAACGGCGTGCCAGAGGGGATCAGCGATCCCCTCTGGTCTGGGCGGTGGCAGGGGTATTTTCGTCAGTAATATCGAGCACAAAATTAGCGGTAAGGTCTGAGATAACACGGGACTCCGCATTCATCAGGATCGCAATACCTATTTTCAGCTTCTCCGAGTAGGCGATCGCTGCGCGGAAACCTGCCACCCAGCCTCCATGGTAGATAATACGGTCGTCACCGATGGTATACAGGCGCCAACCCAATCCATAACCGGCATGGGACAGATAATCCCTCCAGATACGGTGGCGCATATGGCGTTGAGTCGTCACGCGCTCTGTGGTCATATCCGCGATCACCTCGGGCGACAGTACTTTGGGGTAGTAACCCATCTGCGCTTTCAACCACTGGGCCATATCGGAAATGCTGGCATTGACACCGGCTGCCGGCGCAGCGAAGTAATATTCTTTTTCCACTTTAACCGGGCGCCAGCCACTGCCCGTCTGGATATGTGGTGCCGCACGGTTATCGGAGGCCATAAAGCTCTCCCACCCCACCGAGGCATTCTGCATTTTGAGCGGCACAAAGATACGCTGCTTGAGCTGACGGGCAAATGAGACACCGGTCGCCTCGAAGATTACATCCTCGATCAAGCTAAACAACACATTTTGGTAGCCATAGCACTTCCCCGGCGTGCAACGCGGGTCGATATTGGCAAACTTCGGCAATATCTTGCTGAGAGGCTTGTTATCCTCGAGATAATTGTCGTAGGCATTGGGCGTCAGACCCGAGGAGTGGCTGAGCAGATGCTCCACTTCGAGCTGCCGCGACAGTGACGGTGTCTTAAAGCTCAGGTCCGGAACATAGTTGACCACCTTGTCATTCCACTTGAAGCGGTTTTCATGCTCCAACATCGTGGCCATACTGGCAGCAAAGGTCTTGGATACCGACGCCAGACGGAACACGGTATCGCGATCCACCTTGCCGGACTTACCCCTGACTCTCACGCCATAGGTATCCATTGCGACAACCCGATTGCCATCGACGATGACATAGGCGCCGCCAGGTATAGACTTACCCGCCATCATACGCTTGAAATATCGGCCAAATTCTTTGGCCCTTTCGTCTATTTCAACCGCTCGCGCAGGTAGTGACAGACTCCCCAGCATTAACAGGAAGAGAAGAATACACGTCTTTTGGGCACGTGCGTGGTAGACGATAGTCGAGAGAATTGCAGGTCTCATAAGCAAATCGAGCCGCCAAAGCAATCCGGTAGTTGCAGATAAGACTAGCAGCCAGCGGGCAAAAACTCTATTTAGGCGCCACTCAGGACTGACTGCTGAATTCTAGTCTGCATTTTTCCTCCCTGCGGGGTGGTTATGCCAATAAGCACACACCCACGCAATAAGGCTCACAGAAACAAAAAAACCGCCTTGCGGCGGTTTTCGTCGGGGCCTGAACCCCAGCGCAAAAAGCGTCTTACAGCTTTTCGGCATTCTCACTCAGGTATGCCGCTACGCCTTCAGGAGAAGCGTTCATACCTTTGTCGCCTTCCTGCCAGCCCGCAGGGCAAACTTCACCGTGCTCCTGGTGGAACGCCAGAGCGTCAACCATGCGCAGCATCTCGTCAACGTTGCGGCCCAGCGGCAGATCGTTAACAACCTGGTGACGAACATTGCCTTCTTCGTCGATCAGGAAGGAACCGCGGAAAGCTACACCAGCGTCGGCTTCTACGTCGTACGCCTGGCAGATTTCGTGCTTAACGTCAGCAACCAGGGTGTATTTAACTGGGCCGATACCGCCGTCATTGACGGAGGTATTACGCCATGCGTTGTGAGAGAACTGGGAATCGATGGAAACACCGATCACCTCAACACCACGCTTTTCAAACTCCGCGAAACGGTGATCGAAAGCGATCAATTCGGAAGGACATACGAAAGTGAAGTCCAGCGGGTAGAAGAAAACTACCGCTTTTTTGCCTTTGATCGCCTCTTTCAGGTTGAAGGTATCGACGATTTCGCCGTTACCCAATACCGCTGCAGCGGTGAAATCCGGAGCCGGCTTGCCTACCAGAACGGCCATGAAAACCTCCTCAATCCAATGATGGTTTGTTGATAATGCATGAAGTGTTCAATTTATACACAATAGCTATAAATTGAATGGGAATTAATAGTGGGTCGCTATGATACACACCCACTTATTTCAGGCCCATAAATTTTTTAAATTGGCCTGATAGCAAAACATTGATGCGTGAACTGCACCCCAAAACGGGAATAGATACCCAACAAAGTGCACAAAAAACAAACGAAATGATCGGTATGCAATCATTGCGGAATCTTATTGACACTCATTCTCAATTGCAATAGGATTCCTAACTGACTAATATTGAGTAAGAATCAAATAGAGCCTGTAGCAATGTATGTATGTATCTGTAAAGGCATAACCGATCGCCAAATCAAAGAGGCGATCTACGACGGCTCCACTTCAGTGAAAGCGCTCCGGCGCCAGCTGGGCGTTTCTTCTCAGTGTGGCCGCTGTGCCGAGCAGACCAAGGAAATCATCGACGAGACCATAGGCAGAGGTATGGTTTCCTCGGCCAACAATGGCCTCTTCTACTCCGCCAGCTGATTCCGCCCCCTAAACAGAGCTGCGGCCTCCGTCGGGTGGCCGTCAAAGTACCCCTCCCACAAAATCTACCGACAAGCGCTTAGGCTAAACCGATTGTATGCAGGTGCATCCGTCGCCCACCTATACAGAAGTACCGCCGCCTATACCTTTACGAACAACTACACTCCAGCTTTTGGAGCGTACCTCTGGTTATGATCCTGGCGGCACTTGCTCTCTTCCACCAACCCCATCACTCTGACTTCAGCGTCTACCCCCTGGCCGGCCCCCGTCAACGTCTTACCGTGGCGGGATCTAAACAACCGCAATCACTCTCGCGCACCCCTGTCTGTTATTGCCGGTGTCACCATCACGGTTGCCGGGACTGTATTCTCCATTATCGCGGTGGCCTTAACCCTCCCCTCCAATCAACTTGGCCCGCACCTGTTGCAAGATTTCATCCGCGATCGCACCACTCAGATATCTCTGGGTACCTTCCTGGCAACTTACGCCTAGGCGCTTGTCACAATGCCCTCAATTGGCGCTGCGGAAACCGGAATGAAGTAACTCCAGTCTCGCCGTACAAACTGCCTTATTAGTCACCCTGATCAGCGTTGGACATCTGGTTTACTTTATTCACAATGTTGCGCAACCCATTCAAGTAGACAACTTTACTCACCGAATTAATCTGAAATTCCACCAGGCTATAGAGCACGAGCATCCCATTACAATAAAAACTCCAAATGCTGAAAAATTTGAAACCCTCCGCCTGTAATAGGGCAGCAACGGGGCTGATACTCCCACTCCCAGGGGGTTACATTCAGCTTATTGATCGACAAAGAATTATTAACACTTCGCAACGGTTTTACTACTGCGTGAAAATCTGCTGTCGCCCGGGAAATTACTGGCACCACAGGGGAAAGATCGGACGAATCTTTCCGGCAATCCACTCTGAAGTGATAATCCCTCTCATTCAATCTGCAATACAAATCAGCGCTCAACCAACCACGGAATAGGATATTGTTTTTTCATACGGCAGCTGTCCCAACTAGCAGTCCGCGCCTATCGCCTAGCATCAACAACCCGCTTACTGCTTACGCCTATATCGACCGTCTGGCAGAAGGGTCGATCATCGTGTTAAAACAGCCCGAAGCGGCCAATTATTTCACCGACGCTACGGGAGAGTTGCGATTGATTAGCAATAAGTTTGAGTTTATCCACCTTCTCAGTGCATCGTTGGATGAGGTTGTCGAGCACGGCCGTGTAAGTGGTGTATTTATACGTCACCTGCTGGTATCGAAGGAGGAATAGATCGAAGCCTGCCAACGGCCAAATAACAGGCTGACATTACTTAATTATTTAAACCGAGTGGAGAGTGATAATGAGATTTTTATAAAAAGCAAAATCGACAAAAAAACCATACAAGGCCAAATATCTAATATTCGAAAAAAAATGAAAGCCTGATATATCTTTTTCTGCAACCTAAATGAGAATTATTTTCGTTGTTATTTTCTGCTGAATTTACGTTAAAACCCTTGTTTTTTCTGCATTCCGCAACTAGAAACTTTCTCTTGACTTGCCGCAAATCGCAACGCAAACTCGGCCCCGATTGCAGCTGCAACCCTACAATAAAATCAAGTGAAACGGCCAGCCGCAGACTTTAGTGACTAATAATCTTTAGCCGCTAAAAATATCAACTAATCTCTAGCGACTAACAAATAGGAACTCTCTGCTGAGCTCATTGAGTTCACAGGATCTCAGGAGCACAAGCTATGAAAGGCGACCCCAAAGTTATTGAGCATTTAAACAAGGTACTGGGCAATGAACTGGTAGCGATTAACCAGTACTTCCTGCACGCCCGCATGTACGACAACTGGGGTCTGAAAGAGCTAGGCAAGCAGGAATATCACGAGTCCATCGATGAAATGAAACACGCCGATTGGCTGATCGAGCGTATTCTTTTCCTTGAAGGTATTCCTAACCTCCAGCACCTGGGCAAGCTTCTTATCGGTGAAAATACTGAAGAAATGCTCAAGTGTGACCTGAAAATTGAATTGAAAGCGATTCCCGATTTGCGCGAAGCTATCGCATACTGTGAATCAGTACGCGATTACGGAAGCCGGGAATTACTGGAAAAAATCCTCGACTCTGAAGAAGAACACGTAGATTGGCTGGAAACCCAGCTGGAACTGATCGACAAAGTTGGCATCCAGAACTACCTGCAAACTCAGATGGAAACAGCAGCCGGCGACTCCGGCAAGTAATTACCCGGCTGTCTCACAGGCACAAAAAAACCGCGGCTATCAGCCGCGGTTTTTTATTTTTACAATGTCTCAGTCAAAGCTAGCCGGCAAAGACATTGCAGCAACACATGAGAATTACTCTTCGCCTTCACTCTCCGCAGATGCCTCATCAACCAGCGTTTTCAGCTCACCATTTTCATACATCTCCATAATGATGTCACAGCCACCGATCAATTCGCCTTTCACCCAAAGCTGGGGGAAGGTCGGCCAATTCGCGTATTTAGGAAGCTCAGTACGAATATCCGGATTTGCCAGGATATCGACATAGGCAAAACGCTTGCCGCAGGCCATCATCGCCTGAGAGGCCCGCATGGAAAAGCCGCACTGGGGGGCGTTGGGGCTACCTTTCATGTAAAGCAGGATGGTGTTGTCAGCGAGCTGCTGCTTGATGTTCTCCAGTGTATCCATAAGCGTGAAAAACCTCAGGTGGTCGAAGCAAAAAATGAATGTGTGTACCGCACCGGCACCAAGGCCATTGCGCACTGACCGCTATTGTACCCTAGGGGAGGCACCAATAAGTACATCCTACGCCATATGGGACAAAAGGCCACAGGGCCCAGCTGCGGTCGCCATGTTGAAATTTCAATCGTCGGGATAACATACACGACATAAAGCCTGTGTTACTATTGCCAAAATCAGGATAAATTGCAGATAAAGGCCATAAAACAGCACTTTCTGCGGAATACTAGTGAATCCAAGCGTTCGACACCTAAGGAGATGTCCCAGTGGCTACCCCAACACTCATGCAAAACTACGGAGAGCGAACCCTCACTCTGGTGAGGGGAGAAGGCAACTATGTGTGGGATAACCAGGGGCGACGATACCTGGATGCCATTTCAGGTATCGCGGTATGCGGCTTAGGACACTGCCACCCCAAAGTGACTTTGGCCCTGCACGAACAAGCCCGAACCCTTTTGCATGTGTCCAACCTATACAACATTCCGGCACAGGAACAACTGGCAGACAAGCTGGTGCACCTGTCAGGCATGGACAATGTATTTTTCTCAAACTCTGGCGCTGAGGCTAATGAAGCAGCCATCAAGTTGGCGCGTAGACACGGCAACGCGCGCAACCTGAAGACCCCGCAAATTATAGTCATGGAAGGGGCCTTCCACGGGCGAACCCTCGCCACACTGACGGCTACGGGCAATGAAAAAATCCAAGAGGGCTTCGGCCCTCTCCCCGAAGGTTTCCTTCGGGTTCCCTTTGACGATGTTCCGGCCATAGAAAAGCTCGCCGCTGAGCGCAACGATATCGTCGCAATACTGGTAGAGCCCGTTCAGGGCGAAGGCGGAGTCCGCATCCCCTCAGGCAATTACCTCAATCAGTTGCGCGGACTCTGCGACCAAAACAGCTGGCTATTAATGTTGGATGAAGTACAAACCGGCAATGGCCGCAGCGGAAAAATGTTTGCTTACCAGCACACGAGCATACTGCCAGATGTGGTTACTACCGCCAAAGGCCTGGGAAATGGTGTACCTATCGGCGCCTGCCTGGCACACGGCACTGCGGCCCAGCTCTTTACTGCGGGTACCCATGGCTCGACTTTCGGCGGTAATCCGCTTGCCTGTAGTGCCGCGCTCGCGGTTGTCGAAACACTGGAGAGTGAGTGGTTAATTGAGCGTGCCGAAATATTGGGCGAACGACTGCTGCAACATCTGCGCCAGCAACTCTCAGATTGCAACCAAGTTAAAGAAGTGCGCGGCCTGGGACTGATGGTCGGAATAGAGCTACTCCAACCCTGTGCCAAACTGGTGGACATGGCTCGCCAGCGGGGGGTGCTGATCAATATTACTTCAGGCAACGTCGTGCGCCTGCTGCCTCCGCTCACACTCACCGATAGCGAGTGCCATCAATTAGCAAACGATGTCAGCTCACTGATTCACCAGTTTGCGCTGCAAGCAGTCTGAGATAAAAAGGGAGAACCGCTTATGGCGATCAGACATTTTCTCACCCTGGCAGATCTGTCAGCGGAGGAACTCACCCAGGTTATTGAACGTGCAATCGAATTAAAAACACTGCGTGCCCAGGGAATTACCACCGACCTTTTCCGTGGCAAAGTACTGGGGATGATTTTTGAAAAATCCTCCACCCGCACCCGCGTTTCCTTCGAAGCGGGGATGGCACAAATGGGCGGCAGCGCCCTCTTTCTATCCCCTCGCGATACCCAATTGGGCCGCGGAGAGCCCGTCGAGGACAGTGCGCGGGTAATCTCCCGCATGGTGGACATGGTGATGATTCGCACCTTTGGCCACCAGGTATTGGAGCGTTTTTCCGAGTACTCCAAGGTACCCGTGATCAACGCCCTCTCTGACAGCTACCATCCCTGTCAGCTGCTCGCAGATATCCAGACCTTTGTGGAGCATCGTGGCAACCCAGAGGGTAAAGTCGTTGCCTGGGTCGGGGATGGCAACAACATGTGCCATTCCTACATTAACGCGGCGCGCCTGTGCAATTTTGAACTGCGTATCGCCTGCCCTCCTGGCTATGAGCCAAATGCCAATATCCTCGCTTCGGCGAGCGACCGTGTCACTCTGGTCCACAGCCCAGTAGATGCCGTTAAGGGGGCCGACTGGGTAGCTACCGATGTGTGGGCCTCAATGGGCCAGGAAACCGAACAGCAAACCCGCCTTAGAGCTTTTGAAAAGTTTCTGGTGAACCATGAGCTGATGAGCTACGCCAATAGCAACGCCGTGTTTATGCACTGCCTTCCTGCCCACCGCGGGGAGGAAGTCAGCGACGATTTGTTGGAGGATGAAGCCATTTCCGTAGTCTGGGACGAGGCAGAAAATCGCCTGCATGCACAAAAAGCATTGATGGAATTTCTTCAGGACAACAGTCGCTAAAAGCCACCTGTTAACGCGTGCCCATGTAGTCATTACCATGGCTACATGGCGCCAGTTGACCCATTGCCGCTATTTTCATTTCTCTCACTTCAATCGTCGCGCCCACTCTTTAATGCTACTGACGCCCGGAGCGCTGAAATTGCCGCATTTTGGCGATTGGTGCCGCTGGGTATTTTTTAAACAGCAATTTCGTCAACATTAAATAAGCGCCAACAAATTGACTGTTTTAGTACCACTTTGCTCAAAGAGCAGCCATTTGCAGATGGTTATTGCCGTTGTTAATTTAAAGGGCCTCAGCTATTAAAAAAAATTGTAAGGCTCTGTACCCGGGCCATCACTACGACATCGATTCCTTTACAGCCTAGAGCTGGCGGGCCCTGCCGCGAAAGTGGCTACTGACTCAGCCCCGCTACCCACAATTTATCCACAAAAAACTACAAAGTTATTCGCCTTGAACTGACCCGCCTACCGCATTATCTTGTAGCGCAATCGAGGCCGACCCCCTATATATTGGGGTAGAGGCCAAAGAGGACCCCCAGCTTATGGGGAAATTTCCGGCGTTACATCCCGTATTTTGGCGGTGGACGTCAGACGCTGTTTTTTTCAAAGCAGAATCAGAGGTAAGCGGGCGGAATGGAACTTCCGCCACAGGCAGCAGCTGGCAAACCTTTTCAAAGAGCCAGTAATAAGCCGCCTGTTTCCAGTGTCCACAGCTGTGGATAAACACTGGCAAAGCGAAGGACCCGCTCCGCCATGCCACGCAGTCAAGTGGCCGCTGTTCTTTAGAACACACGCGGGCAGACAACAGTACAAACCTTTCGGAGATATACATGCACACAGAGACGGGGCGCTCTCAAGCCGTGCCTGCAGAAAATTCAGGCACCACCAGCGACCAGGCAACTGGCGGCACTACCCTGGCCGCCACTGCACCGGGCCAGATTCGCGTCATCAAGCGCAACGGCACCGTTGTACCCTACGACGACAGCAAAATCGCCGTCGCCGTTACCAAAGCCTTTCTCGCTGTTGAAGGCGGCACTGCCGCTGCTTCCAGCCGCGTCCACGAGCAGGTTGAGGAGTTGGTCGGCCAGATAAGCACGACGTTCAAGCGCCGTATGCCCTCTGGCGGCACTATCCACATTGAAGAAATCCAGGACCAGGTGGAACTGGCCCTGATGCGCGCCAGTGAACACAAGGTAGCCCGCGACTATGTGCTCTACCGCGAAGAGCATGCACGCCTGCGCGCAGAAAAAGACAAAACTAGACAGATTGCCGAGCAAACAGTCGATGTCCACCCCAGCATCCGCGTAAAGCAGGACGACGGCAGTCTCGCGCCCCTTGATATGGAGCGCCTGCGCACTGTGGTCAGCGAAGCCTGTGAAGGCCTAAAAGACGTCGACTGCAACGCAATTCTCGGCGAAGCCCTGAAAAACCTATACGACGGCGTATCCGAAAACGATATTAATACCGCACTGGTCATTACCGCGCGCACCCTGGTTGAGCAAGAACCGAATTACACCTTCGCTACCGCCAGCCTGCTATTGGACAACCTACGCTCCGAGGCCCTGCGTTTCCTCGGCGTTGCCGAACGTGCCACCCAGCACGAGATGGAGAAGCTCTATGCCTCCGCTCTGCCGGCGTACGTCGAAAAAGGGATTGAACTGGAACTGCTCGACCCCGCCCTGGCCACCTTCGATCTGGAAAAACTCGCCCAGACCCTGAAGGGCCAGCGCGATCACCAGTTCACTTACCTGGGCCTGCAGACCCTCTACGACCGCTATTTCCTGCACAGCGATGATATCCGTTTCGAGCTGCCGCAGATCTTCTTTATGCGTGTCGCCATGGGCCTCAGCATCAACGAGGAAAACAAGAACGAGCGCGCAGTAGAGTTCTACAACCTGTTGAGCTCCTTCGACTACATGAGTTCCACCCCAACGCTGTTCAACGCCGGCACCCTGCGCCCGCAGCTGTCCTCCTGCTATCTGACCACGGTACCGGACGACCTGCACGGCATCTACGGCGCTATCCGCGACAATGCCATGCTCTCCAAGTGGGCCGGCGGCCTCGGTAACGACTGGACTCCGGTACGCTCCCTCGGTTCCTATATCAAAGGCACCAACGGCAAATCCCAGGGTGTGGTTCCCTTCCTGAAAGTCGCCAACGACACCGCCGTTGCCGTCAACCAGGGCGGCAAACGCAAAGGCGCCGTGTGTGCCTACCTGGAAACCTGGCACCTGGATACCGAAGAGTTCCTCGAGCTGCGCAAGAACACCGGTGATGACCGCCGCCGCACCCACGACATGAACACCGCCAACTGGGTCCCCGACCTATTTATGAAGCGCGTGTTCGAAGACAAAGAGTGGACCCTTTTCTCTCCGGCAGACTGCCCGGACCTGCACGACCTGTTCGGCACCGCCTTTGAAGAGCGCTACAACCACTACGAGCAGCTGGCTGCCGAAGGCAAGCTGAAGTTGTTCAAGAAAGTTCGCGCCCTCGACCTGTGGCGCAAGATGCTGGGTATGCTGTTCGAAACCGGCCACCCCTGGATCACCTTTAAAGACAGCTGTAACCTGCGCAGCCCGCAGCAACACGCCGGTGTGGTACACAGCTCCAACCTGTGCACCGAGATCACTCTCAACACCAAAGCCAACGACGAAATTGCCGTATGTAACCTGGGTTCTATCAACCTGGCTCAGCACATCGCCGAAGACGGTCAACTCGACCGCGCCAAGCTGGCCAAATCGGTAAAAACCGCTGTGCGCATGCTCGATAACGTGATCGACATTAATTACTATGCGGTCGAGAGTGCGCGCCAGTCCAACATGCGCCACCGCCCGGTAGGCATGGGCCTGATGGGCTTCCAGGATGCGCTGTATAAAGCCGGCATCGCTTACGCCAGCGATGAAGCGGTCGCTTTTGCCGATAGCACTATGGAGGCGATCAGCTTCGAAGCGATCTCCACTTCCAGCGATCTTGCCGCCGAGCGCGGCAAATACCAGACCTACGAAGGCTCCCTGTGGAGCAAGGGTGTTCTGCCATTGGATTCCATCCAAATCCTGGCTGAGCAACGCGGGCATCAATTTATCGAACAGGACACCAGCTCCACTCTGGACTGGGACAGCCTGCGTGAAAAGGTGAAAGCCCAAGGTATGCGTAACTCCAATGTGATGGCGATCGCCCCCACCGCGACCATTGCCAATATCACCGGAGTTTCCCAGTCGATCGAACCGACTTACCAAAACCTGTATGTGAAATCGAACCTGTCCGGCGAATTCACCGTAGTAAACCCCTATCTGGTACACGACCTGAAAGCTCGCGGCCTATGGGATCAGGTTATGGTTAACGACCTGAAATACTACGAAGGCTCGGTACAGAAAATCGATCGCGTACCGGAAGACCTGAAAGCAAAATACTGCACCGCTTTTGAAGTGGATCCGCGCTGGATCGTGGACGCTGCCAGCCGTCGCCAGAAATGGATCGACCAGGCCCAGTCCCTGAACCTGTACATCGCCGGTGCCAACGGTAAAAAGCTGGACTTGACCTATCGCATGGCCTGGTTCCGCGGCCTGAAAACCACTTATTACCTGCGCGCCCTGGCTGCCACTACCACAGAAAAATCTACTGTGAACAGCGGCACCCTGAACGCTGTAAGTGCACATGGCAGCAACGGAATGGCTGCAGCGGCACCTGCCGAACAGACGGTGGCACCGGCAGCAGTGCCCCAGGCCTGCTCACTGGACGACCCTGAATGCGAGGCCTGCCAGTAAAATTCAAGTCCCCTTAAAAGGGGCTGTACCAACTCTCGGGGGAGAGCGTCGTCACCGCAAATGCGGGCATGACCATGCGCAGCGACCCCGGTCCACCCACCGGTTAAATGGTGGGTAAAATCACAGGACCGGGGATCGGCTGCGGCTCAATCGCTACGATTTATTTTCCCGAAATGATCAAGTGCAATTGCCAGCGAAAGCTCTGTGCATAAAAACGCACAAAAGCGCAGCAATAATTGATCTGGCACAGGATTTTCTGCGCCCAGGCGAGTTAAAAATGCTGGCCTGCAATAAATTATCACCGGCAATAAATACTGCCGGTATGCCACCCCTGTTTGCACTCTATTTGTGAGTAGAGCACCAGGAAGACTACAGAATTTTTTATCGATTGTTCGATAGAATGAGACCGATTAAAAGGGCCAACTATGCTGAGCTGGGACGATATCGACACCAAGCCCCAACAACCTGAAAAAGCACCTGAACCGCGACCGGCGCCGGAAGCCCAAGCGAAAGCTGTGCAAGAGCCCAACGCTACTTACACAACGGAAACCACGGCCACTCCAACGTCGCCTGCGGCCCTAAACGCTTCTGCTGCCGTTGATGCCGCGCGCGCAGTAATTGCTGATATGGACCCAGCTCCCGGCCTGGAAGAACTGGAAATGGGCGCAGCCCGTATTCAGGTGGATGAAAAGCGCATTATAAATTGCCGCGCCGACCTCAACCAGTTGGTACCTTTTAAATACGACTGGGCCTGGCAAAAATACCTGGACGGCTGCGCCAACCACTGGATGCCCCAGGAAATTAACATGAACAAAGACGTGTCCATGTGGAAAGATCCCAACGGTCTGACCGACGACGAGCGTCGTATTGTGGAATATTCGCTGGGATACTTCTCCACGGCTGACTCCCTGGTTGCCAATAACCTGGTACTGGCCATCTATCGCCACATTACCAATCCTGAGTGCCGCCAGTACCTGCTGCGCCAGTCTTTTGAAGAGGCCATTCACACCCACGCCTACCAGTACTGTGTAGAGTCCTTGGGCATGGATGAGGGCGAAGTCTTCAATATGTACCGCGAAGTCCCCGCCGTTGCCAAAAAAGCGGCCTGGAGCCTGTCCCACACCCAGGCAATCGGCGACCCCAACTTCAAAACCGGTACCGTTGAATCCGACCAGGAACTGCTGCGCAACCTGATTGCCTTCTATGCCGTGACTGAAGGTATCTTCTTCTACTGTGGTTTCAGCCAGATCCTGTCCATGGGCCGCCGCAACAAAATGACCGGCGTTGCCGAGCAGTTCCAGTACATCCTGCGCGATGAGTCTATGCACCTGAACTTCGGCATCGACGTGATCAATCAGATAAAACTGGAAAACCCACACTTGTGGACAGCGGAGTTCCAGCAAGAAGTTTCACAAATGATTCTCGAAGGTATGGAACTCGAAGTGGCTTACGCCCGCGACACCATGCCCCGCGGCGTACTCGGCATGAACGCGAAGATGATGGAGGAATACCTCCAGTTTATCGCCAACCGCCGCCTCAGCCAGCTAGGCCTGAAAGAGCAATTCCCCGGCGCCCAGAACCCATTCCCCTGGATGTCTGAGATCATGGACCTGCGCAAAGAGAAAAACTTCTTTGAAACCCGTGTTATCGAATACCAAACCGGCGGCGCCTTGCAGTGGTAAGCGCCTGTGAGTCACAGCATTAAGTGACTCAAATCACAGCATCTGGTGACTTTGAGAATATTTCTTATTTGCCAGGTTAAGCGTTTAGAAATATATAAAAAAGGTTTATAAATACTAATTGCGAGGTTTCGTTCTAACGAAACCTCGCACCACAGGCTGTAGAAATGGAATTACTACAAAAAGAGTCACTCACAGGAAGTGATGTATTGAAGCGGGCATAATGCCCGTTTTTTTTATACCTAATTGGAAGTGATAGATTGAGGCTGTAATTTAAATTGTGTAACTGCTCATGCCCCCATACTCTATACCGGAGC
>NZ_JALBWM010000067.1 GCF_023895975.1 Microbulbifer okhotskensis | reverse complement strand
ACGAGCAGTACAGTGACTATGGGGCTATAGCTGTATGAAACTGTCCGAAGTGTTGGTAAATAATACCTCGTTGAAAATTAAGTGATTTTCCTGGTGGTTATTCCAGGGCTTACTTCTGTTGAAGTAAGCCCTCTTAATGAATTTGAGGGAGGGCGATTTAATTCCAATAGTACCATGTAGTTTTTTTGGGCTTGGCGCTATGAATGGAGTGGTTACTCTCTGTATTGTATCTCTGTGATGTGGTAAATCTGCCACGCCTCACCCTGGCGAATTTCTACTTCATCATCGAGTTTTCGGCCCAGTAAGCTGCGAGCGACGGGAGAGTCCATCGAGATCAGGCCGGCTTTCACATCGAATTCATCGGGTCCAACAATTCGATAACAGAGGCTGCCACCGTCATCAGCTTCCAATGTGACCCAGGCTCCAAAAAACACTTTCCCTTTGTCGTCTGGTATTTGGGCCACCACAGTGATTTCTTCCAGGCGCTTGGTGAGAAAGCGTACGCGGCTATCAATTTCCCGCAGGCGTTTCTTGCCGTAAATATAATCGGCATTCTCCGAGCGGTCCCCCAATTTGGCCGCATCACTTACAGCCAGGGTGACTCTTGGCCTTTCTTCTTCCCAGAGGTATTTT
This sequence comes from Microbulbifer okhotskensis, assembly GCF_023895975.1. Taxonomy (GTDB): domain Bacteria; phylum Pseudomonadota; class Gammaproteobacteria; order Pseudomonadales; family Cellvibrionaceae; genus Microbulbifer; species Microbulbifer okhotskensis. Next base: position 22,747 of record NZ_JALBWM010000067.1, on the reverse strand, counting down.
ACTTCAGCGCGCATACGTTGCGCGCCCTCTGCGGTGATGTAGCGGGAGCCGCGCGGGCGCGGCGGTCTCCATCTTCCCATAGTGCTTACTTAAACTCTTTTTAAGTCAATATTATTTGGTTATAGGTTTTCGATAGTAATTCCAGGGCCGGGTTCCGCGAGGGGGAAATTAAATATGCGGCTGTAGAATTCCAATTCGCCCTCCAAGGCTAATTTGATGCTGTCGCCGCTGCGGAAACCGTGCCCCTCATTGGCAAAGGTAATATAGGACACAGGAATATCACGTTTTTTGAGCGCTGCAACCATAGTTTCGGCTTGATTGGGTGGGACCACTTTATCTTCCATTCCCTGGAAAAAGATCACCGGGCAGTTCAGTTTTTCTACATGATTTATGGGGGAGCGCTGGCGGTAAATATCCTCAGCAGAGGGCCAGGGGCCCACCAACTTGTCTAAGTAGCGTGACTCGAATTTGTGTGTGTCCTTGGCCAGGCTACTTAATTCGCCGATACCGTAATGACTGGCGCCCGCTTTAAACGTGTCGTGGTAGGTCAGTGCGGCAAGGACGGTATAGCCGCCGGCACTGCCGCCTTTGATCAATAATCTTTCTGGATCGGCGAGGCCATGTTCAACTAGGTACTCTGCGCCGGCGCAGACATCCTCTACGTCGTAAACACCCCATTTGTCGGCGAGGCGGTCGCGGTATTCACGGCCATAGCCGGTGCTACCTGAGTAGTTCACATCCAGAATGGCGAAGCCGCGGCTGGTCCAGTATTGGACTTTCAGGTTGAGGCCAGCGGAGGTGGCGCCAGTCGGGCCGCCGTGGCTGAAGACAATCAGTGGGGGTCTGTGCCCTTCGGGGGCGGTAAAAATCGGGTTGTGCGGTGGGTAGTAAAAGCCGTGTACCGCGCGCTGGTCAACATGAAAGGTGACTGCTTGTGCGGCGGAAAATAAGTTGGCTGGCAGCGAGTGGCTGTTACTGCTGGCAATTTTTTCAGTTATTTCTGTGGGTTGGTCGAACCCGACCACCGCTGGGGAGGTTTTGGCCCCTGCGGCAATCATGACGGCTTTGCCATTTTCACAGCGCAAGCTGTCGATATCGCAGTAAGGTTGCTCAATGATGTGATGCTCACCCGTCTCTGTATTGATACTGGCTAAATGCCAGCAGCCATCTTTTGTATAGGTGCAAAGAATGTCCTCTGCACTAAGAAATCCATAAGTGGACATACCGAACACCCACTGGGGCGTGGCGAATTCTGCGGTTTTATCCCATAGTGGTTCGTCTTGGCCGAGTTTGTACAGGTTCCACCAATTGTTGCGGTCGGAGACATAAAGTAGCTCGCCACGGGGAGACCACTGAGGTTGGAAAACGGATTCATTCCCGCCGCCAGCTACTTGGGTTACGTTTGAAACCTCTCCTTGCTCATTCATTTCCGCCAGGCAGAGTTCGGTGGCATCCCAGGGTAAGTTGGGGTGGTACCAGCGTAGGAAGCTCAGTCGGGTGCAGTCTGCATTCAGGGCTGGGTTGGAATAGAAGTCTGCGCCTTCCTGAAGGATTTTTGGTGTACAGGGGAGGGGTTCCTTTAAATCAATGGCGATGATACGAGCCCTGGCTTCCTTACCTTGCTGTTGGCCGCTGATATCTTCTTCAATACAAATCAGGCGATTTTTCTGTTCGTCAAAGATTAAATCAGCATAGTGAGAGTCACCTTTCGGTGTGATGGCTTCGGGTAGTGAGCTGTCGAGTTTCATCCGATAAATGCGCTGATCGTCAGCCAGTACAAAGTAGGCTGTATCCCCGTGAACCAGATAGCTGCCGCCGCCATATTCATGGGCTTTACTGCGGACGCTGAGGGGGGCAGGGGTGAGATCTTTGCGCCCATATGCAGGACAGTACTGAACCAGTACGTTTCTCCCTTTTTCTGAAGGGCGCGATTCCAGCCAGTAATAGCGCCCATCGACCAGGCTGGTTTCCGCTAGTCGCACACTGCCCTCCACGAGAAGTTCGGCATCAATTGCCGATTTCCAGCTGCCGTAGGGGGCGATTGTTACTCTGGTGGTCTCACTCATGGGGTACAACTTCCTTTTGGGTTTTTTGCATTTTGCCGAGATGAATCCAAGGGCACAAGGTGCCTTTCTAAGGCTGGGGGCCTGTGATAGGCTGACAATACCAAGCAAGCGCTTGGTGCATTAAATGGCAGCATTCGCTATTTAGGAGCTTGTCTTGGTTTGCCGCTTCGCCGTCGGGCGGGTTGGCGAAACTTGCTGGGACATTTTTGCGATAGTTGGATAGCTCGATAAACAGCGGCCTTAATAAAGATAATTCAGGAGAGCCAGCGATGTCCGATGAAGTGGTGATTACTTGTGCCCTGACCGGGGTACTCACTAATCCGCAGCAGCACCCGGTTCCGGTTACCCCTCAGGAGATGGCAAACTCTGCTCGTGAGGCGTACGACGCTGGGGCTTCAGTGATGCACGTTCACTTCCGCTCACAGGAGGAAGGTAAGGGGCATTTACCCAGCTGGGACCCGCAGGTGGCGTTGGAGATTGCCGATGCGATACGTGACAAATGCCCTGGAGTTATTTTAAATTTTTCAACCGGGACTATTGGGCGCGAGCAAAGTGGCCCTTTGAGTTGTGTGCGTGCGGGCAAGCCGGAAATAGCCGCCTGCAATGCCGGGAGCCTCAATTATCTGAAAGCACGCTCCAATGGTAACTGGGCCTGGCCGCCGATGGTGTTTGATAACCCTGTCGACAAGGTTGAAGAGTTGCTGGCGGTGTGTCGCGAAACGGGTACTCGTCCTGAGTTCGAATGTTTCGATATCGGTATTGTCCGCTCCGTAGGCATGTATGCCGATGTGGGCATGGTGGACCGGCCCAATTACAATCTGGTGATGGGAGTGGCCTCTGGAATGCCTGCAGATCCCCAGCTGCTGGAAATAATCCCCAAATATATGAAGGCTGGAAGCCTGTGGCAGAGCACTGTTATAGGACGTGAGGAAATTTGGCCGGTACACCGCAAGACTGCGGAGTTGGGCGGGCATTTACGCACAGGCGTCGAGGATACTTTCTACCTACCTGGGGGAGAGCGCACCACTGGCAATGGCCAACTGATCGAGGCATTGGCCGCAGTGGCTGAGGAGTGTGGCCGAAAGGTGGTATCTCCCCGTCGGGCTCGAGAGATCTTTTGCTGAGCCGTTAACCTTTGCTCTAAATCTCAGATCCAGGCGCCTTGGTTGTCTGTACCTGGGTCTGGGTCTGGGTCTGGGTCTGGGTCTGGGTCTGGGGCAAAGCCATTCAAGAGGAGGAAACTTAACTCCAGCGACTATGCCTTTCTGTGATGGAGTTTTGACAGAGAAATAGGTGGACCGAGGTGGAGTTCCCCTGGGCCTTACTTACGTCATCCCAGACTTCCTGTCAGCGTTAGCCCCTGGCTCCCGACCTTAGCCCAAATGGCGCCCCTAAAACCTTTGTGCATTGGCCTGCTAGTCTTAATGGCAGTCAAGAAGCTCTGGCACATAAGAAAAAAGTGCTACTGGGAGTAAGCAATGCAAGATTTCTTGGAGGGTTTTTCCACTTTGGTTGATTGGGCCAATTTGGTGGCCTGGGGTGGTGTGGGTGGTATTTGGTGGTTGGGGATTCTGATCTTGGGCCTGTTGCCGGCTGGGCTCTATTTTTCTATCCGCAGCCGTTTTATACAGTTTCGTCATTTTGGCCATATGGTGAAAGTGATGATTCGTGGTATTCACAAGGACAATGAAAATTCAGTATCTGCATTCCAAGCATTTGCAACTAGTGCTGCCGCACGGATTGGGACCGGAAATATTGCAGGCGTAGCGGTGGCTATTACGGCAGGTGGGCCCGGTGCGGTATTTTGGATGTGGCTGGTGGCTCTTTTGGGGATGGCGACGAGCCTTGTTGAGAATACGTTGGCGCAGACTTTTAAAGAGCGCGGAGAAATTACTGGTACATTTCGCGGCGGGCCAGCCTATTACATTGAGAAAGGACTTGGACGGCAGTGGAAATGGTTATCTGTTGTTTTCTCAGTCTTCCTGATGATTTGTTATGGCTTTACTTTTAATGCTGTTCAGTCGAACACTTTAGCAACGGCGCTTTATGGTGCTTGGGGTATTAGTCCAATGTTGGTGGGTTTTCTGGTTGCCTTTTTTGCTGGAATCATTGTATTTGGTGGTATTCGTTCAATTTCACGCTTTGCGGCTATCGTAGTCCCCTTTATGGCAATTGGATATCTGATTATTGCCTTTTACGTTTTAGCCACGAATATCACTGAGCTGCCGAAAGTGTTGGTTAACATTTTTACGAGTGCATTTGGCGTTCAAGAAGCGGGAGCTGGGGCTTTTGGTGCTGTGGTGGCAAATGGTATCAAACGGGGCCTGTTTTCCAATGAAGCCGGACTGGGATCATCACCCAATGTCGCTGCTGTCGCAGATGTTAAACATCCGCTTGTTCAGGGGTATGTGCAAATGGCATCCGTATTTTTGGATACGATTGTAATATGTACTTCGACAGCGGCCATTATACTGATTGCGGATACCTTTATGGTGGGGAACCTCGAAGGGGTTAGGTTGGCTCAAGATGCACTGGCCAGCGAAGTTGGAGCCTGGGGGAGCAGCTTTATCGCAACAGCGTTATTATTTTTTGCCTTCACTTCAATTATCGGTAACTACTATTACGGTGAAACAAATATTTATTATTTGTATCATACCCGCACGTCAATTTTTTGTTATCGCGTATTGTTTTTACTTTTTGTATTGTTTTTACTTTTTGTATTGTTTGGGGCTTGGGTTGCCAGTAGCGGCAGCACTGATAATTTTGCCCTATTGTGGCGTATGGCAGATGTGTCTATGGGTTTTATGGCATCAGCTAACTTGCTGGCGATTCTTTTGTTATCCGGCGTTGCCTTTAAAGTCCTTAAAGACTATGAAAGTCAGCTTTCTTCCGGCGTTAAGGAGCCTGTATTTGATGGAAGAAAGCACGGGATTAAGGGCATTGAGCACGATGTTTGGGATCGTTGCTGAGAACAGCTCAATGCCTGGAGAGGGGCCCTACAGACTGGGTTTGTGTACTGCCAAATAGAAAATGGCGATCACCTGCAGAAGGGCAAGCGCACAAGCAGTAACCCGTGTCTTCTTGGAGAGGTTCGGTCGCAGCGCGAATACTCCGGCTACGATATAGCCAAATACCAGAAAAAGTTTTACTGTTAGCCAGTGTGAAGTACCGGGATTCCAGCTACCAAGAATGACCAATCCTACCGCTGCAGAGAGTAGTAGGGTGTCATTGAGGTGGGGTACCCAGCGCAGGGGCCCCTTGCGCCAGTTGGTATTGTGGCTTAACTCCAGCCCGACCCGGATGCTAAACAGCAGGATGCTGAGCGCGGCGGCTGTGATATGGATGTGTTTTATAAGTACATAATTAATCATTGTCGGGGTTCTTGGCGGTGTGCTGACGGAGGACTGCTGTGAATTCCTGGTGGCTTGGCAGGCAGCAGCTTTACCGGTCGAAGCATACCGATATATTCAGGGTAGGTGCAACCGGGGTTCTCGAATGCTGATTTTGCTTCGTCCCCGATAGGGTGCCAGGGGGGAATCCAATTACTTTCGGCGCTACACTGCTAGAGCAAAGGGGGCAGATTCGCTGGAGTGGGGACTCTAGCACTAGTCGCTACCGGTGACCGACCCGGGTTGTTTTGCAGGCCCAGGTCGGTATGCTAGACCTAGTTCAGGTTTCTAATCTGTCCGTATTTCATGCGTTTCGCCACTCCATGCTCTGCCCGAATCATGTTTTCATTGATGACGAGGGGGTCAATAGGCACATTGCCCTGGTCATCACTAAGGCCCACGGTAGCAATCTCTTCACGCAATTCCATTGATCCACCTACCCAAACCCATCCGCTGGTTCGGGTGCTGATGTTATTGTTGGGGTTGGGTACAGTTATATTATTGTAAATAATGTTCAAGCCAGCATTTGCGATACGCCCCATGGTCAAGGGGGCAGGCTGTTGGCGAAGTACCCTGCCCATAGGGGCCTGTCGCTCATCGGCGAGAAACGTAGAATTTGTGCTGCCTGATAAGTAACGGCCCCGATTGCATCGATCAGCATGAACAAGTTCGTGACCGAGGGTAATGTAACTGGGGCAGTTACCCATAACCACAGTACCGTTATTCGTGAGATTAGCTGTTTGAAAAATGGTATTGTTCCACATTACAACGCCGCTGGAGCCGGCACTCATGACCTTGGCCATAAATCCCTGGTCTGCGCTAACCATCGGAATGTAAGATTTGAATCCACTCCAAATTTGATCCTTCATCCATTTGTCAGGGCGGAATCCAAGGGCGTGATGCTCTGTGATCCTCGTATCATGAGGGCTCGCGATCAATCGGCGAATCAAGGTTGTACTATGTGCCCTCAAGCCTGCTGCAGTTAAGATGCCCAGCCCCTCAGTGACGCGAAGCACATAGCGCCCGCCAGTTCGGTACTTCTCCTGGGTATAGGTCAGTGCTGTACCCACACCTCCGAGCAGGGTGTTGAGGTTGGTTCTTACCTGTGCAATAAACACGATGTTGTTTGAGTCGATGCAGAGTCCCATTTTTTATCTCCTTTCCTACTTGTGATACCGGATTTATAAGCTGGGAGTGAAGTTGGAGTAGATAGGGGCAGATTGATGACATACCCCGATTTCTTGCGAAAAGATGTAGATGAAATTCGCTTTTTTGGGGGCTTCTTAGGTTGTTCAATTTCAGGTATGAAGTGGTGCGTATAATGAGAAATTGTATGGAATAAAATAGAGGGTGGGCAGAGAGGCCATCCGCTAAGCGAAGTAAATATTGCTGCCGTTGCAGCAGAGTTCTGACATTTATTCTTTTTCGATACATCCTTTGGTATTCCAATTCCGTGAGTTTTGGATGTAGCTAAGAACTTTACCTATAAACGGTACGATTATCCACAATTTTTTCGTTTGAAAAATGACTCAAAATTTACATGTCCTGGATTGCGCTTACAATTACGCAATTTCTAAACCGCAATTTTAGCGTAGTTCGCTACTCATAGTTTGCTGACAACCTGGTTGAGCCCATTTCTAGGGTAATCATACCCATCTATTGGCGCACCACTTTTTGAAATCACTCTTCTTGGGTCAATACCGCTCAGATAAACTATTTGTGGTGGCACTCAATTGACTCAGCCAGCATCTATGCCAATTGGTGGGGTAGACTTCTGTAACCAGCGATCCAGAAGCTTGCTTGTGAAGGGGGAATGGCTTGCCGATATTTGTGACGATGATTGGGGGTATGTCACGTAAAAGTCCCTGCTAAGCACTAGTATTGTCAGTTACTTTGGATTCTCATTTGTTCGAGATTTACATGAGTATGCCCTCACTTACTGGAAAAGAAGTGTTCAGTCTATAGCTTGCAAGCTTATCAAGTCGTGTATTGCAGATTTGAGCCCTGGAAGTGCTGTATACTTCAGGAGTACTATTAAGGTTCGTGCTTTAAACGAGAGAATGTATAATTGAGGCGCTGGGTGCGCTAGTTCAGTATATCCTGACCTAAATGGGCTCATTCAGTTGGTCGTCTATCCTGCCATAGCAGTGTCCACGTTGCTCAATAAAACGCCCTAAATAAGAAGTTGCTTTGCAGGGATAATATTTATTCTGAAACAAGTAGTTTACATTTAATTACCTAGAGTTATAAAAGATACCATGACTAGAAAAATATTGTCTTTGAAGGTAAAAAGAAATAAAGAGTCTGAGCAAATTGATAAAATTTCACAGGATTCTTCCGATATAGATCCGAAAAAACGCTTTTTAAGCGGCGTGGCCATTAATCCGTCACAGCGCATTCGCTTTGAATCCGGTTCTGAGCAGTTCACAATGCGAGCGATGGATTTAATCACACCCATAGGGATGGGGCAGAGAGGTTTGATTGTTGCTCCACCGGGCTGTGGTAAAACTACCATCTTGAAGCATATTTGCCAGGCGGTAGGAGGAGCTTATCCGGAGATAAAGCTGCATGCGTTACTTATTGATGAACGACCGGAAGAGGTCACTGATTTTAAGCGTAGTGTGCCGGCGCAGGTACATGCCTCATCTTCGGATAACAGTTATGAGCATCATGTTCGTGTGGCCAATGATTTGCTGAGTCGCGCCCTGCAGGAAGCGGGCGAAGGTAACGATGTTATGATTGTTATTGATTCTCTTACGCGACTTTCACGAATACATAATGCGGAGCGAAAGGGTGGGGGGCGTACAATGTCGGGCGGCATTGATGCTAGAGCAATGGAAATTCCACGGAAAATGTTTGGGGCAGCGAGAAATATTGAGGGAGGCGGGTCTCTTACTATCTTGGCAACAGTACTTGTTAATACCGGAAGCCGAATGGATCAGGTAATATTTGAAGAGTTCAAGGGGACGGGAAATATGGAGCTGGTTTTGTCAAAAGAAATTGCGAGACAGAGAATTTTCCCGGCGCTGGAAATTGGTAAAAGTAGCACTCGTCGTGAAGAGCTTCTACTAGACCCAAAGGATATCGAAGGTTTAAGTGTATTGCGGCGAGCACTTGTCGATCATAAGCCTGTAGACGGTGCCAGGAAGCTTGTTGAGCTACTTGGAAAATATCCGACGAATGCAGAGCTACTAAACCGGTTGTTGAAAAATTGAAAGCCTGGGTTTTTTGGAGTTTGAATTTGAGTGGTTTGGTTGTGCATAATTTTTGTATTCTGAGTGCTTTTAGGCTGTCACTAATTCCTCGTAGTGGCATAAGGGTGGATGGGGGTGCGCTTTAGATTTATTTAGTTATATTTGGATGATTGGTGGGGTTGAAATCTGAATGTTAATTGGAGTAAGAAGTTTCTCCTGTTTAGTGGGGCAGCTGTAGGTTAATTTCCCCGCAGCTAGTGTGGGAGTCGCAGGTTTTAGAATATTTATGTTTATTGGTGAAGTGTCGAAAAAAACAGGTCTATCTGTAAGGGCAATAAGGCTATATGAAGAAAAAGGTCTTATTAAGCCTCCTAAAAGGCAGGGGCGATATCGTGTCTATACCCAGGTCGACATTGAAGTTCTAAATTTGATCTCTGAGGCAAAGGATCTGGGTGTTACCTTGGCTACACTCAAGAATGTAATTATTTATGAGTCGGGAGAGGTTGACTGGGAAAGAATTAGACGCTTTCTTTTCGAGGTGCGGGATCAGTTAAAAAGAGATATGCAGACCATTCAGATCCGTATTAGACGTGTCGAAAGGTGTATTGGCGCAATAGATGATTGTCAGGTGGGGCTTGACTCTCCCCCTAAGGGAAGAGATTAGAATCATCTTCTTACCTGAGGTAAAGGATGTGAGATGATGAAGAAAATTTTGTTGATAAACGGAAATCCAAAGTCAGAAAGTTTGTCTTCCCTGTTAAGCGACACCTATGAAATAGAAGCTCGTGAAAATGCAGCTGTTCAGCGCTTTAATTTGGAAGAGATGAATTTTAATCCAAGTCTGGACTGTGGATATGATGGGGTTCTGAAGTTAGAACCTTGTTTGTCGGATTTGAAGGATGCATTGTTGTGGGCAAACCACATCGTAATAGTGTCGCCTATTTGGTGGGGCGGTTTGCCGGGCAAGCTCAAAGGGCTGATAGATCGTGTGTTTCTTCCGGGGGTTACATTTAAGTTTGAAGGAGACAGTCCCGTCCCGAGTCAGTTTTTACAGGGTAAAACCGCTCGAATAATTTTAACTATGGATGCGCCCAGCGGTATGCTTGAAGAGCAGTCCAGGTCTGTCTTGGAGCAATTAGATCGGTTTACGCTTCAATATTGCGGTGTTGAAAAAGCGGAATACAATTTATTGGGACCTGTGATATCTGCTCAAGAAGAGCAATTAAGTAGCTGGATTAGGGCGATCAAAGAGCTCGGGTCCGATTGTAGGTAATTCGAGGTGGACGTTTATTAGGCTGCAGGCCAGGGCGACTGGCCTGCAGCTACTTTGTAGTCGGGGGAGTTAGGCTTATTTATGTTAGAAGTTGTCCTGCTGTCTTACTTGATCCCAGCTCTCTCCGTAATTGGTTGATTCGAAAAAATCCCCACTTGCACCGTCACAAAAAATGAGTAGGCGATCAGAAACATGAGGGACCACTGAAGTGCAATAGTCTGTCGGTGGTTTATTGTCTGTGACCGCCCAGCTCTTACCGCCGTCAGTGGTGGTCAATATTTCTATTTCAGTTTTTTGGTCAGTATAGCTAAACCCGGTTTCTGTAAAGCCCACGATTGCCACAGCATTGTTTTCGCTTGAAAACCATGGGGCTGATCGGAAAGTAAATGCTTTTTTCCTGCAGGGTTTCTCAAGGTGGCCATTACTTTTACATCTATTGATATGTGTGGAAATTTTCTCCTGACCACCATTGACATCTATACGGTAGTAAGTTGGTTTTCCACTCCAGGACCAGAATCCAGCTTTCTCAATACCAAGCTGAACTGCACCGGCTTCGACAATAGCTGACAGTTTAAAGTCTTCAACTTCCTGTTCAATCACCCAGTTTTCAGGGTTATATGTAAAGAGTTCACTACCAATATCTGCAAAAACGACATCGCCGTAAAAAGACTGAGTTCTAAGAGTGAGGTAGTGTTTGCCATTAATTTTAAATAAGTTAGTGCTGTAGATATAACTTTCTTTTTGGTAGTTGGGCGATGCCTGATTGAGTTGAGTTTGGAGGTTATGATTCCATCCTTTACCTGAGCGGGAAGTGTAACTATTTAACAGCTCCCACTGAACCCCGGAATTAAGGACTTTACCCCTGAAAATATTCAGGTCAAAGTCTTGCGAGGCCAATATATCGATTTCCCCCGTGTCAGATAGCAGCAGATGCTCAATATGAGAGTCATGCTCCAACGATATATCCAACCAGTCTCCATTTTCTGGTTTCCAGAACAGAGCGCCTTCGCTACCCCCTACGACAAGATCACCATTTTTGTTTTGTGCTATCGCAGTGAGTTCGTGATTGGTGTCTACTCCGTCAAGCTCCCATTCGCCCAGAGGTGTCCGCTTTATTAAGACGCCGATTTTCCCCAGGAAATAGATTGAGTTATCTGGTGCAAGATATTGCGAATTATAGGTGAGTGGATTTTGGGCAATGGAAAGATAGGCCGATTCGCGCTCCTGGTCATTTTCATCAACTTGCCATCCATTCAATTGGGTTGCTGTGTAATTGAAGAATGGGAAGTGCTTGGAAAGTACTTCTCCCTGTTCCGACTCTGGGGCTCTGACTAGAAGGTCGCTGTATCTGTCCCCTTGAGGTTTCGGGTAGTAGATAATCGTTCCGAGGTCGGTGACTTCTCCCTGCTTTACGGTAAATGTACCCAGTTTCTCGTCGGCACCAACAACACGATTGTACCATCCATTACCGTTGGAGTAGTAGGCGCGAATGCTGCTCAAAGAGTAATTTCCAGGATGCACGCTGGAGGCAAAGACAGTAGTGCCATTTAGCTTTGGCCGAATTGCCAGAAGGCGCTCAGGTTTTATTGTTTCGGATTCATTCAAATTTTCAGGGTTGATAGTAAATTGATTAAAGGGTAATGGGTTACCGGAGGCATTGATTACCCGCGCGACAACAATCCCGTCCGAGCCATTTACGGGAGTGCCCTCTGTCAGGGTAGGTAGTATATTTACCTGTCCGGCACAGCCCTGGAGGAAGGTTATACAGATCAAAAAGACTAATGGGTAAAATTTAATATGGTTTCGAAATACCATCCCTGACATGTCTTGCTCCAAATGTGATAGCGGAAATTTGTACTAATTGTATTGCAACTGGGTCTAAGATAATATCCCTAGGCTAGGATTCATTCACAATGTAAACATACGGAAGTGGCGCATTGATCTTAAGATCTTACTCTCTTTTATTGCGCGGTTGTTGTCGGAACAGGCGTGCAATTTTTCGCAACATCACGTTATTATTAATGAGCGTTATTGTTGAGTCAGCAGTTGCTCGATCAGTGGTTCTAAGCCCATATGATGAACCTCCCGAGCTGGGTAGGAGAGAGGGTTATATTTTGGTGAACCTCGATGTGGGAGGGACGGCGCCATCTATCGACTTTGTAAGAAATTATAAGGTAGGCCAGGCTTATCTGGAAGGTGATGAGGAAATAAGGCTGAGCAAAAATCACAGATATAGTGTGAGCCTTAAGGGGAAATCTAAAGGTCTGTATCTGATGGCCATGCCTGTTGGTTTATATCAAATCACTCAAATAAACGCGCCTTATTTCAACCTTCCTTATCAGCTTGATACTGGAGATAAACGGGTGTGGCGATTTTGTGTTGATGCTCAAAAAGTCAATTATATAGGTCGCCTATTTATTAATAAACAAAGAAAGTCTGACACCATAGAAGTGTATCTGAAAAATAGGATGGCTGCTGATCTTGGGGAGATACAAGATTTGCTCGGTGTATTGATAGAACAATATCCGTTAGTTTCTGGAGCGGGGGTACAGGATGTGTTTTATCGTGAGTGGCTGGCGCCTGTGGAGGTGAAGCAATGACTGTGGTTATTCAACGAATCCTCATTGTTCTGTTTTGTCTGGCGGTGAGTGTCGGTGCAGCAGCGGATATATCGGCAACTGATTATTTTAAGTCTGGTAAAACCTTAACGGCACAGATCAGCCCTGATGGTAAGTTTGTGGCAACGATTGCGCAGCAGCAAGATAATCAGGAGCTAGTGCTTTGGGATACTGAAGCGGGTAGCAAGCGTGTATTGATTGACCTGGCCTCTTTGACCCCTAGAGATGCTTCGATCAGATTTATTCGCTGGATTGGCTCCGAGCATATTGTTGCTCAATTTATGGAAGTGAAGAAGGGGGTAAAAAATTTACTAGATACCAAGCCGGCATACCGATTGTTGATCATTGAGATCTCAGCTGAAATAGATCAGTTACCTAAAATTTTTGAAGTGAGGACGCCTGGGTGGCTGGTACATGCATTACCCGTAGAGGGTGGAAAATTTTTATACGCTAAGAGCGGTATCCACTCAAAAATCTATAAAATTGATGCCTCCAAACTCAATGTATTCAAGAAGAAAGCAGGTAAGCTGGTACGTAAAGATGGCGGCCAGTTCACCAAGCGCAATGAGGTCGCGTCGGTTGAGGGTTATGCCATACGATGGTTTTTCAGTGGAAGTGGCCAGCCGGAATCCGTCCTATATTTCAACGAGGGGAAAATCAACCTGAGTATTGTGGTTGATGGTGCCGCAGGAGAGCCAATAAAAAGCTGGGCTGAGGATGAAATAGAGGAAGATCCCGCCCCTGATGCGAAGCATGGGCAGCTGATTCCGATTGCGCGAAGTGGAGAGGCGGATACGTATTTCTGTCTGGATATTGATGCTGAGACTGACCACACCGTGTACAAGTGCAATTTTGCCACCGGGGAGGAAAGTATCGTATATCGCTCAGATGGTTACAATATTATTGATATTATCCTGGGTGGGGCAAACAATGAACTTGTCGGTGTAAAAGTATTACGAGAGGGGAAGCTTGAGCGCCAGTATATTGATGGAGTAACCCGGACTAAGGAGCTTGCCCCCAGTTCGCTAAACGCGACGATTGGCTCCAGTCTTGATGGAAGCGTCGAGCTGTATTATCACGAAACTCATGATCAACCTGGACGCTATGGTGTCCGTCGTCAAACACGAAGTTCTGATATGTTGGTGGGTTCAAAATACCCGCACTTGGACGGACGTTTACAGAGTCGACAATATCATGAGCGAATTAACGTTGAAGGCTTGGAAATTCCGTATTTATTGACCCTGCCTGAAGGAAAAGGGCCTTACCCTTTGATAGTGATGCCTCATGGTGGTCCTATCGGCGTGTTTGATGATCGTTACTTTGATCTCTATACACAGTTTTTTGTTGCCAATGGTTATGCGGTTCTCAGGGTTAACTACCGTGGTTCAAGCGGTTATTCGACAGAGCTGGAGGAGGCTGGTACCGGCCAGTGGGGGCACCTGATACTCGATGATATTTATCAGGCGACACAAGCGGTGAGTAAGCGCAGCGATATCTCGGCTGCGAAAATATGTTCAGTTGGAATGAGTTATGGTGGTTATGCTTCTTTAATGATGACAATCCGTCATCAGGACTTGTTCCGTTGTGCGGTGAGTGTGGCTGGTGTAACCGATGTCAACCTATATCTCAATTCTCCATATGCAACAAAGACACAAGATGCGTGGTTGCAGAAAAAAGTGGGGGATACCGTTCGGGACTATGAAGCATTAAAGAATGTATCTCCGGTCTATTTGGCTAAGGATATCAATCGTCCTATATATATTCTTCATGGTGAGGAGGATAAAGTCGTTGATGTTGAGCATATGTACCGCATGAATTTGATGCTTAGTAAATATAATAAAGACTATGAGTGGAGGTCATTTCCTGATATGGGTCATGGTCCCGAAGAAAATGTGTTGCAAGTAGAGATGTTTAACTCGATTCTCAGCTTTCTAGATAAAAATATATAACAATATTTTGTCATCTTGAATCGTGGATATAGTGAAATAAAGCTTAAGTGAGCAAATTAGAGGCGAAAACAAAAGAGCGGGCTTTGTGCCCGCTCTTTTGTTTTCTTGGGCTTTATTGCCCCAGCGTAAACAATTGTGTGTTGCCGCCGGTGGCAACCAAATTGACGGTCTTGGTTTTTTCGCTGGCAAAGCGGAATAGGTAGTGCGGGCCACCGGCTTTGGGGCCGGTGCCTGATAGTCCGTGGCCACCAAAGGGGTTTACGCCTACTACAGCACCGACCATATCCCGGTTTACGTAGCAGTTGCCCACATTAATACGTTTGAATACGGCGTGTGCACGACCCTCGATGCGGGAGTGCAGTCCAAAGGTCAGGCCGTAGCCGGTGGCATTAATGCGGCGGATGATATCTTCCAACTCATCCGCTTTGAAGCGCACAACGTGTAGAAAGGGACCGAAAACTTCTCGCTTGAGTAAAGAAAAGTCTTCAATTTCCACTACTTGTGGGCCAAAGAAGGTGCCTTTGCCAGGTTTTTTCGCTTCATCAAAAGCAAATAACGGCTTGGCTTCCTTGGCCATGTGTTCGCGATGCGCCTCGAGTATGCTGAGGGCTTTTTCGTCGATTACCGGGCCGATATCGGTATCGAGTTTGCGGGGATTACCCAGGGTCAGTTCTTCGCAGGCACCTTTCAGCATATTGAGCAGGTTATCTGCGATCACATCCTGTACACACAGGATACGCAGGGCAGAACAGCGCTGGCCGGCACTGAGGAAGGCGGACTGGATGACATCGTCGACGACTTGCTCGGGCAGGGCAGTGGAATCCACAACCATCACATTCTGGCCACCGGTTTCGGCGATCAGTGGAACAATCGGACCCTCTTTGGTGGCCAGTTGCTGATTGATCAGACGTGCGGTTTCAGTAGAACCTGTGAAGGCCACTCCGCCCAGGCGAGGATTTTCGATCAGTAATTGACCGACGGCCGCGCCAGTACCGGTAATCAGGTGTAACACTTTTGGTGGCACGCCAGCATCGAGCATCAAACGCACAGCGTGGGCGGCAATAATTGGGGTTTGTTCTGCAGGTTTTGCCAGTACCGCGTTACCGGCGGCCAGCGCGGCGACGACCTGGCCTGTAAAAATAGCCAGGGGGAAGTTCCAAGGGCTGATGCATACAAAAGTACCGCGGCCACCCAGGAACAACTGGTTTTGCTCGCCGGTGGGCCCTGGCAATTCAGTGGGTTCGCTGAAGTGCTGGCGAGCGGCGTTGGCATAGTAGCGGCAAAAATCAATGGCCTCGCGTACTTCGCTGATACCGTCATTGAGAGTGCGGCCCGCTTCAATGCAGATAATGGCGGTAAGCTCGTTGGTCTTCTCTTCGTACAGGTCGGCAATTCTGTCGAGAATGTCGGCGCGATGCATGCCGCCCTGGCGGTCCCAGTCAATTTGGGCTTCGCTGGCACAGGTGTAAGCCTGCTCGATCAGATGCTTATCGGTATTGGCGGTGTGGCCAATTTTCTCGCCAGTGGCCGGGTTATAGACCGGCTCTTCCGCTTCGCCCATGATGCCGTTGACAATTGGACCGCCGAGGAAGTGTTTACCCTCTTGTCGTTCGAGTTCCTTCAGTAGTGGGGCAGCGGAGAGTGGGTCTGTCAGTTCGATGCCGTGCGAATTTTTCCGTGGCAGGGCTTCTGCACCCATATAAATATTCTCCGGGACAGGGATTTGTGGGTGGCGATAGGGGTTGCAGGCTTCACTCAATTCGAGGGTGTCCTGAACCAGTGTCTCAATAGGTGTTTCCTCGTCCATAAAGCGGTTGACGAAGGAGCTATTGGCTCCATTTTCCAGAAGGCGTCGCACTAGGTACGGCAGCAGATCCCGGTGGGCGCCAACGGGCGCGTAGACACGTATCGGTACCCGCTTGCCGTGAACAGCTTCGATCTGCGCGTAGAGGAGGTGCCCCATACCATGCAGGCGCTGGAATTCAAAATCTGTGCGTCCGCCGGCCAATTCCAAGATTAGACCGACGGTGTAGGCGTTATGGGTGGCGAATTGAGGGTAGATAGCATCGCCCGCCTCCAGCAATTTTTTAGCGCAGACCTGGTAGGACAGATCAGTGTGGCATTTGCGGGTATAAACCGGGTAGTCCGACAGGCCCATTTGTTGGGAGTGTTTGATTTCGCTGTCCCAATACGCGCCCTTCACCAATCGAACCATCAGTTTGCGGCCAGTTTCCCGGCCCAGGGCCACCAGCCAGTCGGCGACGTGGGGAGAGCGTTTCTGGTAGGCCTGCAGCACAAAACCCAGTCCCTGCCAGCTTTTAAGCTCCGGGTCGCGGGCGAGGGCTTCAAAGATATCCAGGGAGAAATCCAGGCGATCCGCCTCTTCCGCGTCGATATTGAGACCCATATCGTATTGTGCCGCTGCCAGGCACAGGCGTTTTACCTGAGGCAGCAACTCACCTATGACACGCTCTCGCTGCAGGACGCTGTAGCGGGGGTGCAGGGCGGATAATTTGATGGAAATACCATTGGCTTCAACAACGTCGCGCTGGGTGTTGTTTTTACCGATGGCTTCGATGGCCATCATATAGGCATCGAAGTAGCGGTGGGCGTCGGCCATGGTGCGAGCGCCTTCGCCGAGCATATCGAAAGAGAAGCGGGTTCCGGGCAGGTTTTCCTTGGGTCCGCGTTTCAGGGCCTCTTCAATGGTGCGGCCGAGGACATACTGTCCGCCCATGATTTTCATCGCTTGCATCATGGAGGTGCGCACCATGGGTTCGCCGATACGGCTCACCAGGCGTCTCATCCAGTGAGAGGGGCGCTCGGTGATGTCCGGGTCGAGTTCAACCACGCTGCCGGTAAGCATCAAACCCCAGGTTGAGGCGTTGACAAACAGGGAGTCGGACTGGCCACGATGGCTGGACCAGTTGCCGGAATGCACTTTCTCGGCAATGAGTTTGTCGGCAGTATCAGCGTCTGGGACCCGCAGCAGCGACTCTGCCAGACACATTAGGGCCACGCCTTCTTTATTGGAGAGGCCAAATTGTTGCAGGAATGCATCCAGAGTACCGCGTTTACTGCGCTGCTGGCGTGAGTAGCGAACCAACTCCCTCGAAGTGTTCAGAATCTTCTTGCGCATTTCATCGCTGGGGCGCGGGGCCGTCAACAGTTCACTCACGCATAGGTTTTCGTCGGCGTGCAAATATTTGCGTGCCCGCTCTCGGGCACTTTGTAGGTATCCGGCGAAGTTTGTCGACATATCGTCTCCCAAGCTCTATATCCAGGGTCAGAATAAAAGACCGGATTATGTGCGAATTTGCTTAGAATTAATCGCCATAATGTGGCGAGTTGTGGTTAAATATCACGCCTAATTGCGTGATTACCAGTAGGGTATTTTGTAATGTCTCGACAGTTGGAAGATCTGGATCGTATTGATCGCCAAATACTCCGTATTCTGCAACGCCATGGGCGTCTGCCAAATGTGGAGTTGGCGCGACGGGTTAATCTGAGTCCCACCCCCTGCCTGGAGCGGGTTAAGCGGCTCGAACGGGAAGGGTTTATTCGCGACTATGTGGCGCTGCTCGATCCACTCAAGGTCCATGCCGGCCTGGTTGTGTATATCCAGGTGACTCTGGACAATACAGCTACTGAATCCCTTGAAGCCTTCAATGAGCATGTGGCTGGCCTGGAAGAAGTTCAGGAATGCCATATGGTTGCCGGTGGCTTTGATTACCTGGTGAAAATCCGTATTAAGGATATGTTGGGTTACCGACGTTTTCTTGGGGAGAAGCTCGCCTCTCTACCTGGGGTGCGCGAAACCCATACTTATGTCGTGATGGAAGAGGTTAAAACCGATACTGCGGTAGCGGTACCGGACCCAGAGCTCAGCGCGAAAAGCAGCAAACGCTGATTCGCTTCCCCTGTTTAGTCCATTGGGGCAGCTGGGTGCTGGCGTTTTGTTTTGAGATCGGCGTCGCTAACCTGAATTCTCTCTCCCTGCACCTATGATGGATATTGATTGCACATTTCACGATTGAATCGTTGGAATTGGCAACCATTGTCGGCGCGCTTTTTATTATGCTCGACACAGCGATGCGGCCCCGAAATGGGGGCCGTGTGATTTGTCCGTAATAACTATAAGTAGGTACTGTATGGATTTTTCACTGACCGAAGAGCAGCAGATGATCCAGGACGCGGCAAAGCAATTTGCCGACAGCGAGCTGAAACCGATTGCTGCAGAACTCGATAAAACCGGCAACCGAGCGCTTTTGCTGGAAAAGCTCAAGCATCTGGCTGAACTGGGTTTTATGGGGATTAATATCGACCCTAATTATGGCGGCACCGGTGCAGGTACCGTGGCCTTTTCTCTTGCTATTACTGAGCTTGCGCGCGGTTGCGCCTCCACAGCGACCACCACTTCGGTAACCAATATGGTGGCGGAAGTGATTCAGGCGGTGGGCTCAGAAGAGCAGCGGCAAAAATACCTTCCTAAAATCTGCAGTGGTGAATACCCGGCGGGATCCTTCTGTCTTACTGAGTCAGGCTCGGGGTCGGATGCGGCAGCAATGCGCACCCGCGCAGAAAAGCAAGGTGATGAATATGTTCTCAATGGCAGTAAGCTGTTTATCAGTAGCGCTGAATTTGCCGGTATTTTTGTCGTTTGGGCAGTAACAGATCCCTCGGCTCCAAAAGGCAAAGGGATTACCTGCTTTTTAGTGGAAGCCGGGACCCCTGGATTAATTATTGGTAAGGCTGAAGACAAGATGGGGCAAAAAGCCTCAGTAACCAATGAGGTATCTTTCGACAACTGCCGTATACCCGCATCTAACATGATTGGGGAGGAGCAGCGGGGCTTCCGTATCGCCGCTGGCGAACTGGCTGGAGGCAGGATTGGTATTGGCTCACTGGCACTGGGCATTGGACTCGAAGCGTTGGATTGCGCCCGTGCGTACCTGCATGAGCGTGAGCAGTTCGGCAAAAAACTGGCACAGTTCCAGGGGCTGCAGTGGCAGCTGGCTGATAAGTATACTGAGCTGGAGGGGGCGCGCCTTATGTTGTTGCAGGCTGCCTGGCAGAAGGATGCAGGTTTGCCTTTTGGTCCGGCGGCTTCCATGGGCAAGCTGTTTGCCAGCGAGAGAGCCAATGAAGCCTGTTACCTGGCGTTACAGATGCATGGTGGGGTGGGGTATACCCGCGAATATCCGCTGGAGCGCATGAGTCGTGATGTGCGAATTACCACTATCTATGAGGGCACCAGTGAGATCCAGCGCCTGATCATTGCTAGGTACTTACTGGATGTCAGATAAGCAGATCGTCTGAACAATGAGCTGGCGACCTTTAATGCCGGCTCATTGGCAAGTCGATCTCTATTGTTCCTATGCCCATTTAAATTTGTCAGTTGCTCCTCTTTTACCGACATAAACATCCGTCCCCACCTCCCTATTCCTACCTATCCTCTAATGAAGATATTGCCGCAACAGAGGCATTCTCACGGCGATTAATAGTTGTCTAAGTCGGTTTGTAATTCTCATCGGGACAATCTTCTCGTACCCCAGGGTGGTTTCCAGGGTTGCAACTCATTGGAAAGAAATAATGAACGTCAGTAAAGTGTTGTTGCTTACGCTGCCCCTCGGTTTCATTTTATATTTTTTCAAGCCCTCTGTCTTAATTGCGCAAGAGCCTAATCCTGCAAGTGTGCTCACAGAGCAGTTGAATCAAGCTGTGCTCAAAGAACTTCCTTTTGCCAACCGCAAAGACTTTGAGGATGTCAAGCGGGGGTTTATTGCTCCCTTGCCCGATAATGGCGTTATTAAAAACACTAAGGGTGAAACAGTATGGAATTTGGGGCAATTTCAGTTTGCCCGCAATAAAAAAGCTCCAGGTTCAGCCAATCCAAGCTTGTGGCGGCAGTTGCAATTGATCTCAGAAGGTGGCCTTTATGAAGTGACACCAAGAATCTATCAGGTTCGCAGTGCTGACCTTTCCAATATTACGTTTATTGAGGGGGATAGCGGTGTCATTGTAATGGACCCATTAATTTCTGCCGAAACTGCCGAGGCGGCATTGGGCCTTTATCGAAAGCACCGGGGAGACAGGCCGGTTGTTGCGGTGATATACACCCATAGTCATGTTGATCACTACGGGGGTGTACGCGGAGTGATCGATGAAGAAGATGTAAAGTCAGGCAAGGTTAAAGTGATAGCCCCCAAAGATTTTCTTGTAGAAGCAGTGAGTGAAAATGTCTTTGTTGGCAATCATATGGCTCGTCGAGCGAGCTTTATGTATGGGAACCTGATAGCTAAGGGCCCCAAAGGCACTTTAGGCTCCGGCTTGGGCCTTGAAACCTCCACAGGCACCGTCACCTTGATTGAGCCAACGGACTCTATTTTCAAGACTGGGCAGACATTGGCCATCGATGGTCTTACCTTTGAGTTTCTGTTGGCACCGGGATCAGAAGCACCGGCGGAGATGCATTTCTTTATATCTGAGCTGAATGCAGTAACTGCCGCAGAAAATGCCACCCATACGTTACACAACTTATATACCTTGCGCGGCGCAAAGGTCCGCAATGCGCGGGACTGGTCCCGCTACCTCAATGAAACAGTTCAGCGCTGGGGCGGGAAAGCAGAAGTTCCATTTGCCCCGCACCACTGGCCCACCTGGGGGCAGGGTAATGTGATCAATCACCTTAAAAAACAGCGCGATCTCTACAAGTACCTTAATGATCAAACTCTGAGGTTGGCCAACCATGGTTATAACATGGTGCAAGCTGCAGAACTAATGAAACTGCCAGCCGAGTTGTCACAGTACTGGGCTAATCGAGGCTACTACGGCAGTGTTAATCACGATACCCGCGCAGTGTGGAATTATTATCTGGGTTTCTTTGATGGTAATCCGGCGCGTCTATATCCAATGCCCCCCACCGCAGCTGGGAAAAAGTATGTCGAGTACATGGGCGGTGCAGCCAATATCATCAAGCAGGCAAAAAAAGATTATGAGGAAGGTGAGTACCGCTGGGTTGCAGAAGTTCTCGATAAACTGGTATCCGCTGAACCTAACAATCGTGCGGCAAGAGATTTATTGGCAGATGCCTTGGAGCAAATGGGCTACCAGCAGGAAAATGGTACCTGGAGAAATTTTTTCCTAAGTGGTGCTGAAGAGCTAAGGCATGGTATTCAGAGGCTCCCCGTTCCGCTCACGGCGAGTGCTGATACGATTCGCAGCATGCCCACTGGATTGATATTTGATTATCTGGGTATCCGCCTGAATGGTCCGAAAGCAACCGGAAAAAACCTCTCAATTAATATCAAGATGCCAGATGTAAAGGAAAATTATGCCCTTGTTCTCGAAAATGCAGTTTTAAACTATGGTCCTCCTGTCGCTACTCCCGGGACCAGCGTCATTATAAATCGAACCGATTTGAACGATATTATTTTGGGGGATGCCACAATTCAAGAAAAAATGAATGACGGAAAGATATTCATGAAGGGGATATTGAGCAGTTAAAAATACTGTTGTCTCTAATGGATAGGTTTGATTTCTGGTGGAACCTGGTTACTCCCGAGCCTATGAGTGATATGTCACAGAGGGATTTCTGATTTTAAATACATGGTGTGATGGGCGGTTTAGCTATATGTAATTGAGACGAGTGGCTTGGTTTGCAGTAAAAATTCAGATGTGAGAATTTTGAGGTGGAGGTAAAAGCCGGTGAATAACGGATAAATTCTCTCTCTAATGTGCGTGATTCCTATCCCCGTATCAACAAGGTTAATTTCCATTTTTAGGTTGGCGTGTGGCGAATCCTGTGAAAGTGGTTTTATCGGTAAGGATCAGTATCTCTTAGTGCGGAGTGCTCAATCGATCATAGTGGCTGAGGAGATCACGTTTCAGATTCGTGGAAAATTTCTCTATGAATGCAGCAAAGCAAAGAATGGTTAAATTTCTATGGGTATATCAGTTGGTTATGTTTTTGAGTGGTAAGGCATGAAAGAAAGGAAGGGCATTTTTTCAGATATGCTCAAGGGGTTTGGATCTTTGGGGGAAGGCTGCAGGCTTTTCCATTTCAAAGCTCCAGACGGTCCAGGTCCTATTGATGGTTGTGGTTGTATTGCTGTGTAAGCTACTGGTGTTGCTCTGGCGAGGTGCTTACAAGAAACGATTTTTTAATGATCTTGACGGTTCAATACTTCGGACAATTTTAAGAGGCGAAATAGGTAGGAACCACGGCCAGATACTGAGAAAATAAGGTTCTCACTTCA
>NZ_JALBWM010000066.1 GCF_023895975.1 Microbulbifer okhotskensis | reverse complement strand
ATTCTAGGTCTATTCTGTTCGTTTTTACACCGATTTATATGGGACAGCCCTGCCTATGGACCTACTTGGAATTTGGAGCTGCAACGAACTTCTTCGATGGCTCCAAGATCTGGCCTGAAGGCTATCAGCCAAACTTAATGCGAACTTACTTATACTGGGCAACACTAATTACTGCCCTATATTATCCGTGCAAAAAATACCTTAACAAGAAGAAGGAAAGTGAATCATCAATATACTCTTATGTATAAATAGTCGTATAATTTATTGACCTGAAAGGCCTAGGGTAACTTATACCCCAGCATACATAATTTAACGCTATAAAACAGGAACCAATATATGCTCCCAAAAATAGAACGCTGGATTGATCAGACAATCCTTGACTTCAAGGACAAAAGACATTCCTGTGATCAATTTTCATCAGAGTTTGATGGGTATTATACCAAGGACTTTCTGTTCAAAAGCCATTTTGTTGTAGTCGATGAAATCCCAAAACCTACATTCCCTGAGCTTTATCAAGCTGGCCTTGGGGATTTTGTTGATATGGAAGTAGCAGGCATCACCTATAAGGACACCTATTTTGTCATGGCGCCTTACGCGATGGATCTGTCACTTCATTTTCATGAGTTAGTCCATGTTCATCAATGGGCTCTCCTCGGACCTGAGGTTTTCATCCAACGCTATATTACCGAGATTCAAACTTATGGCTACAATTCAGCACCTTTGGAAGTAATGGCCTATAGCCTCCAGGATCAGTTCATGGAAAGGACGTCCCCGATAGATGTTTCGAAGTACGTCCAAGGAGAAATAGAGGAGGCCTATCGCCTCTAGCCCCACTCTATTCCCCGCTGAATAATCCATCAACTGATTTACACTTGATTTTTTTTGTGGATCAATGCGCTTATTTCGACAATAGTCCGCCAGACGCTACCATTAAATACCGCATATTTAATATTGAAATTAGAGAATGTATAATTTAAACGCTCGATTACTATCGACTGATATCATAATTAGAGTCTCCTTACGATGAGATGGAGCAAGTTAAGGGCGTTAGTTGAGGAGAATTTTTCCTCTTCTGTCAAGGGCTGAATATCGATCAACAGTACCACCTATGGAAATTGTTCCTGCGGCCATGCCTGGTTAACCGTGGATAAAAAGGTCGTCGCCAACTTTCGCTCCAGAGCTTTCTGGAATCGAGCTAATGACGATTATTACAGAGAAAATAATCGCTAGGTAATTATCGGTCTCGTTCCGGATCATGTTACTGCCTCACAAAAAAGAACTTACGGTGAGGTAGAATACGAAGTGCTATCGCGACAAGATGCCTATCAGGCATGCGGGGAGTTTATTCATGATCTCAATATCGAACAGGCATTTAGGTCAAATGATCCCTTGATCCAATCCTTGGCGACCTTGGATAAACGTCTAGGCAAGCGCAGATTAAGAGAAGTTGATACTGCCCTACTTCATCCTCTAACAAAAAACTGATGTAAATACGCCTGCAGTTAGAGAATATACATTCGCCCGTCTCCCCTTCCCCAATATGAGCTATTAATTACTTCTTTTATTGACTGTGTTATTTATGCCGCTAGAAGCATAACCTTAATGCTGACTTTATCAATATACAGTCTATGATGTGATAAATTCTTTATACTTCAAGATTAGCTGTATGCGACAAGCCGCCCGCCTACTGTCCATCATCATCGTCTTGCTCACCCTCCACCCGGCAACGGCGGCCTCACCGGCTAGTTGAAAACCCGTTTTTAACCATCAGGATAATAAAGTTGCCGAAAATAACCGCTGCACTCAAATAGAGTTCCAGCCAAGTAACACTGCGGGGGCTGCATCAATCCAAATAAATAGCCGTGTAAAGGGTTCCTGTGCCTATACCACAGCTGTCCGGTGCGATAACGCAGATATCAGGATGAAAGAAATTTCAGCAATCGATTTTAACGTCACAGTTCCCAGAGGAAAATGTAGCCCGACCGAGTGGATCGCCGTTTATATGTTTCCCTGGTGTGGGCAACTGGGTGGATGTTGGGATGGCGGTGAGAGAGAAGTGGATTTTGTTGAAACTACTGGCCCTGAGGGTTCTGGTGTCTTCGCCTCCAACCGGGGTGGGCGCGCCAAGCAGGTAACCTGGGTTAACCTGACCTGCTCCATCAGGGTTGATAGCGGTATCCGCCAACACCTCACATTTACTTCGCGGAAAATCACCTCAGGACAAGGTAGAGGGACCTATCAGTGGGACATTAGGATCTGTGATGCCTCGGCTTCAAAGTGTGATAGCAACAATCAATTATGGCATGCGTATCGTGAAACCGGGCCTGATATTTTTGATGAATCGATGATGATTGTTATCGACAATTGGGGCATCAATAATCCCCCCCAATCAGGTTGTCGCCTCGAAGTGACAGACATGCTGATCACCAAGGATTAAACCCTATCGATTGCCGCCTGTTGAGAAAGCTCCCTTCAATAGCGCTCAGTTAATTTAAAAGGTAGGCCTGAAAGAGACGGATTAATAGTCCTTCTTCCATTGCAACTCCACACTGCCAGAACCACTATCGCCATCATCTGCGGTTTTAAACTCCAGGTTGAGATTGTCACGCAGCTCTATCTGCATCTCCGCCTGCCAGGGGCTGAGGGGGTCTGTGCTTCTCTGCAATTCCACATAAATTCGATTGGTAATGTACTTCCCCAAACTCAGCGCGTACTCATCCCCCTCATCCCCTGCTTCCTGCTCAACACTGAGTGTGTCTAAGCGGAGCAGTTCACGTGTCTTGGCAATGGGATCCAATACGGCTCGCCCTGATTGTAAGCTGCGTACAACACTGACCAGGCGCACTGCTTGCAGCGGTGATATATCTGACAGCGATTTACCAAAAAGTAGCTGTGCCAAAATCTCATCTTGCGATGCGGATGGATCTGAAGTGAAGCTAATATCTAAATCTGTCGCAGTACCGGATATTTCAGCGGTGATTTCACCATCGCTATATTCATAAATTCCTTCAACCAATATTGCCACTTCATTATTTTCGAAGCGAATTTCACCGTCTCGCAAGTCGAATTTTTTGCCAAACAAATCAAAACTACCGCGAACAATTGTCAGCTCACCAGAGGCCTGGGGTTTGGCTGCTGTTCCACGGATATCCACTTGCCCGCGCAGCTGTGAGTTCAGGCCCAGGCCACGCACATAAGACTGCTGATCCAGCACGATCTCGACATCCAAGCCGATTTTTGCGAATAGCGGCGGCGCTCGTTCCACTTGGGGGCTGTCAATTTGTACTTCCACCACCTGAATCTCGGGGATACTGCTACCAATCCACTGCTCAATTTGTACCGCCAGCGGCCGCAAGGTGAAGCGCCCGGTGACTTCAGCGTCCTGAGCGGTACCGGATAACCGGGCATCACCAGAAATCGCACCTCGCACACCGGGTGAATTAAGAAGATGGGCCCGGTTCAAGCTTAAAGTAATATCCAATGACGGCTGACTATCAGCAGGCAGGAAGATAGCGCCACTTAGATTGATTCTTCCACCATCACCATCGGTGGCACTACCCCGCTCAATACGCCACTCTTCCGGAGACAGATGTGCATAGAAATTAATATCAGCAATGTTTGTATGACTGGGACGGTGCTCGTAACCGGCATTGCTCAACTCGACATCTCCGGTTAAAAGAGGACGCTGCCAACTCCCCGCGCCATCGACGCTGAAACTCAGCAATCCACGCATCCGATGAACACGGGGGTCAATAAATTCGGCTATCACCGATAAATCAGCCGTACCTCTGCCCTGTAACTTGAAAGGAAGCTGCTGCACGCTTCCTTGTTGGTTATTTTCTAAAAATAGTTGTGTGAACAGCGGGGCTATCAGCAGCTGTATCTGACTGTTAATTGCACGGCTGCCGCCATGCTGAGCAAGCAGGGAGGCATTGAGTTCGCCATTTTCTGTCTGCCAGTCCAAAATCATAGAAAGAGGTTGAACCTGTAGTCCGCCCTGCCCACGGCCCAGTGCCTGCCCAGTGGCTCGCAGCTCCCCCTGAAACTCAGGTTGTTTTGGACTGCCAGTGATACTCGCATAAAGGCTGATATCGCCACTGCCAGTCCTACCGCTGGAAAAGCTAGCCGCCAGATCTGAAAGATCCCCTTGACCACGAAGTTCCAGGTCGAGACGATCGGCATTCAGGCTGCCCTGCACCGACAACTGATTGCGACCGGCCCATAAAACCTCAACGCCATCGATAACTAGGCTCTTGTCTAGGTAGTCAACACTACCCTGTAATTGCCAGGACTCCAGACGATAATTTCCCCCCGCAATCAGATTGGCTTTTATTTGCGGGTTCGAAAGAGAACCATCAACCCTGCCGTCCAGGCTCAGTTCTCCTTCAAGGGTGTTGGGCAAGGACACACCCACAAGGTCTAGCAGTAACAGCGGGAGGTTACGTGCACCTATATCAATTTTTAACCGATCCCGTCTAAGCTCAAGGGAGCCGTCAGCCTGCAATAGCGCCACCCCCACCCGACCGAGCTGTTTCGCATCTTCGGCAAGGGTGGTCAAACGGCTATGGTTTTGCAGGGGTTCCGACTCACCCTTATCAAAACCGGAATAGGTGAGCGGTGATTGAGGCCCACGATTCCCCGACGCAGTAAATTGATTACCGTTGCCATTGGTGAACAGCTCCAGGCGCAGATCACTGACCTCAATAAGGTCCAGATTGCCACTGGCTTCACCTTTGAGGTTAAAGGGGTAATCCTGTAACTGACCATCAGATTTCAAGTTGAGTTCAACCTGGGGGTTGGACCAATCTCCAAGCAGTCTTAGCTCTGAGGCAATCCCCAAAGTCACGTTCTCGACCTCCGTTATTCTCAGGTCATCTTGTAAACTAATACCCTTAGCATCCAGCTGTAATTGTAGATCCACCTGTTTCTGTTCAATATCAAGCTGGCCAGTTACATCGACATTCAGCTTTTCACCGCCGAGTACCATCTCATCAATACCCAACGTATGCAGGTTGCCACTGATGGCTGCGGTCAATTCACTTTGCAAGTCGTGGTAGGCAGTCACCGCACTGAGCGAGATTTTTAAGTTGGGGTTTTTCCACGAACCTATGGCCTCCAGGCGCAGTTGATGCAAAGTGCCCGAGAGAGCGGGAGGAATTTCTACCGCATCGGCCTGCGGCAGAGAGGCGACAAGCCTGCGGATTTCTTCAACTCCCAGCTCATCAAGTTCCCCCACCAGATCCACGGCTTGCAGGTTAGTATCCACGGTTCCTACTACGCGCGCCTCAGCACCGGCAAATTGCAGCTGCAGGGTTTGCAAATCTATCACACCGGCTTGGGTATCCACCCGCCCTTCCAATTGCAGCGGTTGCTTTCGGTAGCGACTTTCGAGTTGTAGCTGGCCGGTAATATCGGGTTGGCGAAGAGAACCCTGAACCATCAATTCGGCGCTCAGCCAGCCGCTATCGAGTACATCCTGCCAGGGACGAGAGAGACTTAGAGGTATTTGGTTGAGATTAATTTCTGCGTTGACCCCATCTGCGCTGATGCTCCCTGCCAGGGAGCTGCGACGCTCATCCACCCGCAACCAAATACCCTTTGAGTTGAGGTGCCAGGGATTGATATCTACTTCGAGACTGCCTGTGACACTCAGATTATGCTCGGACAAGGGTGCACTGAGCGAGTCAATATCCAGCAGTACTCTATTCCCCTGACGACGCAGAGAGAGAGTCCCATGGGCATCCAGCGCCTGCTGTTCCGGCAGGTGTAACTGTCGACTGACAAACCCCTGTGCCGCTTCACGGGCGGTGAACTCCACTACAAAGCGATTGCCATCTCTCTCCGCGCCTTCGACCACAAGGTTGAACTGCGAGCCTTTTAGTTCCCGTACGTTCACCTGCAAGTGGGCTCCCTCATCATGCCAGCGATACCGGGCACTGGCTTGGATAGCGATCGGGGGAACATCTAGCTGGCTGTCTACCAGTTGCAAACGGGAAATCTGTATCTGGCTGAGTCGAAAAGCGGGTACTAGCAGCTCCCAACGGGTTGCCGGCTTCTCCTCAGTGGTTTGCTCAATTTTCTCTCCTGCAGATTCCGCCAGCGCTGCGAGGAACTCATTGAGAATATCGAGATTCAGTAACAGGTCTTCGGCCCCGAGTCGCTCGATATCAATGGGGTCGCTAGACAGTGTGTTGAGTTTTATCTCCAACATCTGGGCTTCAGCCAGGGTATTCGCTTTGTAATCAACCCTCAGGCGGTCAAACAACCAAGCGCCCAGTTTTTCACTGCGAATACCTTCAGCTTCGATATTGAGCCCCTCTACCCACTGTTCCGCGAGGTAGAAAGTCCCACGGGTAAGTCCCACCCTACCGGGCTCTGTGCCGAGAAAATAAATCACCGACATCAGCAGGAAAAGGCAGATACCTGTCACCAGGGAACCCCGCGCGCCCAAAGAGTGCCAGAGACCGCGCAGGAACATGCCGACTCCGCGGATAAAGCCCAGCGCAAATATCCCCAACCAACGCATCAGAATGCCTGCCCCAAACTCACATAAACCTGGTAGCGGTCATCAACTCCGTCGCGACGATCGAGGGGAAAGGCGATATCCATGCGAATGGGCGCGAAGGAGGTGATATAGCGCACACCGAAGCCCACGCCCCAGAACAAGTCGGAAAACTTGGGCGCTGGGTTCTCATACGCGTTGCCGCCGTCGAGAAAAAGCACTCCCCCCCAGGTATCGTTAAAGCGAAAACGCCCCTCCAAGGAGATTTCACTGAGCCCCCGTCCACCAATGGCATCGGAAAGTGACTCCTCCCCCTCCGCATTAATCTCTACCAAACGCGGACCCAACTCCTGATAGCCATAGCCGCGCACCGAGCCACCACCACCGGCATAAAAGCGCTCATCCGCAGGCAGCTCAAGATTCGCCTCTCCAGTGATAGCGCCGGCTTTGATCCTCAGCGCTAAGGTCGGCTCGTAGCGTATCTCACTGGCCGTTTTGTACGCGGTGATCTGCAGGGTATTTTTGATAAAAGTGGTGCTGGTATTTCTCAGGTCAATATAGGGTTTCACTTCCAGTGCGGAGGTCGCGCCGCGGCGGGCATCTAGGGGTTTATCCGTAGTGTTCAATTTGAAGCCCAAGGGGAATGCTAAAAGGCTGTAGTTTTCATCGGGGTCACCTTCAGCAACCGCCCCCTCCACTTTTTCATCCACTTTACTGAACTTCAGCTCCGCGCCAGCACTGAGAGTGCGGTGCTTACTGATTTTTCGCGATATAAGACCGCTCAATGTCAGCGCTTTAGAACGATAGGAATCCTGATCTTCCCCGGTGAGAGCAACACTCGCGGTAAACCGCTGCTTGTCATGGAAAAAGCGCGGTATGGTGAGCTTGCCTTCCAAGGTTTGCTTGACCGGGTTCAACTTGCTTTCAACTTCAATTTTTTCTCCGCGGTGGAACACATTGCGATGCTCCCAAGCCGCGGAAACGCCCGCACCTTCATCAGAGGTATACCCCACCCCCAAGGTTATGGTGCGGTGATTGCGCTCCCGAATCACAAAGATGACATCAACCAAACCACCGTAGGGTTCAGACACTTCACTGGTGACATTGGAAATCAACTTAGTGCGCAACAGGCGCAGTTGGGCAGCATCGAGCTTACTGCGGCTAAAACAATCTCCCGGTTTAATCTTCAATTTATCCCGCAAATAGTCCTCTTCAATAGAGTTGACTCCTTCAATACGCACCTCCCCCACTCTCACCTCGGGGCTTGGAGCCACTCGATATTCCAGCCTAGCGGCAGCTTCCTGGTGAATAACCGTCGCTTGGTAGGTGACATCGATATTTAGCAGGCACGCATTGTCATTCAGGTACTTTGTGATTTTCTCAATCCCGGCAAGTACCTCACTGGCCCTAAGCGGGTCGCCGACGTGGATCGGTAAACCGTTAAACCCTGAGCGCAATCCCGCCGGCATCAGGATATCCAAACTTTTTACGTGATATTGAGGGCCCGGGTTAACGTTGTAGGCAATCTCGCGTCCCGCCACAGATTCACTCACAGAGGCATCGTAGTAACCCTGAGAACGGAGTAATTTTGCCAGATTTCCCCGTTCATAGTGTGCAATATCCGCAGGGTCCTCATAATTTTTCAGGGCGTTACTGTTCTTACGCAACTCATTTAATTCAGTGGTCAATTTTTGCTGTAAGCGGGGATCGCCCTGCACCAGGAGAGAGAATCCTGGCAGGCTATCAAAGAAAGGAATAGCTGCCGCCCCCTGAAGAGGCAGCAAAATCATGGGAATAAACAGCGAGACCAAGAGAATACGCAAGATCTTTTTCCAGTGTCAGTAGCGGCTACCCTGCACATATCCGGGTATCCGTTCCCTCCGTATGCTGGAATACCCAGCTGTTTTATACAGCCGGATCAAATTAATCGGCTTATCTTGTTTAACTGGCTATAGCCGAGGCAGTAAGCCCCATGTATCGACAGGCAATGCAGCCGGTAATTATGGCTGTGTCGTTGGATTACCCAATAGCGGATTACAGTCCTGAATAATAACCCGCCCCTGCAGGATATTGCCTTTGGAGTATTCTGTAAAAATACATTGATTGGTCTTGGGGTTATAATTTTCCACCCACAAGTTATCCTCTTTCCAGGTGGCACCGATATGTCGGTATCCATCCGGAACAGAAATGCGCATAACGCCGCCAAAGCGCTTCACAAAGACTTGTTCATAGTGGAAGTAGTAGGCCAGCCAGCCGCCAAAAAAGAATACTGCAGCCACAATAGCGCCGATTTTGGTGCTGCCCATACGGCTGCCCACAAAAAGAGAAAGCACGACCAGAGCAAGAACCGCCGCCCAGTACAGATAAGTAACCATGACTGTTTATCTACCGTAAATTATTGGTGTTTGTAGGGAGAAGGGTAGCGCAGAACCACCACAAAAAAAATGGCGCTCGGTTACACCCCCTTACTCCCGCAACTAATTCAGTCCTCTGCCAGCGCCGACAAATTTTCAAATAGTGACAAAGCCTCGGGGTTGGCCAAGGCCTCTTTATTTTTTACCGGCTTGCCCTGTACGACATTGCGTACCGCCAACTCCACAATTTTTCCGCTGATAGTCCGTGGAATATCCGCCACCGGGATCACTTTAGCCGGCACGTGCCGGGGGGTGGTATTAGCCCGAACTGTAGAGCGGATTTTCTGAATCAGCGCTTCATCCAGAACCACGCCTTCGCGCAGTACGACAAAGAGTACCACTCGCACATCATCATGCCAGGGCTGGCCAATACAGATGCTGTCGAGTATTTCCTCAACTTTCTCTACTTGTCGGTAGATCTCTGCGGTACCGATACGCACGCCACCGGGATTCAATACCGCATCCGATCGGCCGTAAATAACTACACCGTCGTGCTCGGTAATCTCCGCGTAATCGCCATGGGCCCAAACACCGGGCCAATTCTCAAAATAGGCACCATGGTACTTAGCACCATCCGGATCATTCCAGAAGGCGATGGGCATACAGGGGAAGGACTTAGCACAGACCAATTCGCCCTTCTCTGCCGTCACCGGTTGGCCATCATCATTCCAGACTTCTACCGCCATTCCCAGACCGCGACACTGCAATTCGCCGGCATAGACCGGTAATGCCGGGTTACCCAAGGCAAAACAGGAAACGATATCAGTACCCCCAGAGATCGAAGACAGACAGAGTTCGGCCTTTATATCCCGGTAAACATACCGGAAGCCCTCGTGTGCCAGAGGCGACCCGGTAGAAAGCACAGCGCGCAGCTTTTCCAGTTTGTGGCTCTCTCGCGGCTTACATCCGCTCTTTTCCAGCGCGGCAATATATTTGGCACTGGTGCCGAACACGCTGATACCTTCTTCATCCACCATATCCCACAGGTTGCTCGCTTCAGGAGAGAACGGCGAACCGTCAAACAGCACCAAGGTGGTACCACAAGCCAAGCCGCTCACTAGCCAGTTCCACATCATCCAACCACAAGTGGTGAAGTAGAAAAGGACATCCTCCCGACGCAGGTCACAGTGCAGACGGTGCTCCTTCAAGTGCTGAAGTAAAGTGCCGCCGACCCCGTGCACAATACACTTGGGCACTCCGGTCGTACCTGAGGAGTACATAATGTATAGCGGGTGGTTAAATTCGGTTTGAACAAAGGCGAGTTCTCGCTGGGGTGCTGCAGTTTCAAAGTTCTGTAGTAATACCGCCTTATCCAGTGACTCAGCCGCCAGGGCTTGGGTTGTTGCCTCCTGGGAGCGGGCTACCGGCACCACCACCAGTTTTTCGATGGAATCGATGCGGGCGATAATCTCGCGCAGACGCGGTAGAGAGTCGATCACTTTGCCGTTATAGAAATAACCCTCGCTGGCGAACAGGATTTTCGGCTCCACCTGGCCGAAGCGGTCAAACACTCCATTGATACCGAAATCTGGCGAACAGGAAGTCCAGATGGCACCGAGACTGGTGGTCGCTAGCATTGCTACTACGGTATCAATGACATTCGGCATAAAGCCAGCCACGCGGTCCTCTGCAGACACACCCTGATCGGCCAGGGCTGCGGCAAGACGCTCTACCCGGCTATACAACTCCGTATAACTGAGCTGGCGGCGGTTGCCATTTTCCAGGCGCTCGACCAGGGCCGGCTTGTCATCGCGGAAACGCAACAGGTTCTCAGCAAAGTTGAGGCGAGCCTCTGGGAACCATTCGGCCCCGGGCATGGTATCGCGAGCGAGAACGACATCGCCCTTGTGTGAGGCCTGAACTCCCGTGTAATCCCACAACGCCATCCAGAAAGCTTCGCGATCATCGACAGACCACTGATACAGCTCGGCGTAATCGTCGAGATTCAGCTGGTGCTGCTCATTGACCCTGCGGCGAAATTCATCCACCTGGGTAGCAGCAATGGCCTCTGCGCTCGGTTGCCAGAGCAGTTGCGAGTTATCCTTCATTTCAACAGACCTTATGGCTCATTATTGTGTTTTCAGCAGTCGCCCTTACAGGCACAAGAGCGCAATCATGCCCTGCTCTTCAAGTTAAAACTATTTTAATCTTTTTTAGGTTTGTTAAATAAAAGTTAACATGACCAGCCCCAATATTACCCTGGAGTAAGCACCCTGTGAGTGCAACGATCAAACAACTGCGCGCTTTTGTCACCGTGGCCCGCAGCCGCAGCCTGGCACAGGCCAGCGCACAGCTACACATCTCCCAGCCCGCGTTGTCGATCGCCATTCGCAATCTGGAAGATGCGACTGGTGGCCAGCTATTCAGTCGAGAAGCCCGCCAGCTTACCTTAACGCCGGAAGGCGGCGACTTCCTCTCGCGCGCCGAGCAACTCTTACACAGCTGGGATCAGTCCCTGGATGCTGTGCAACAGGCCTTTCGCCTGGAGCGCGGACAGTTGCGGCTGGCCGTTATCCCCGCCTTTGCCTTGAACCGGTTACCCGCATTATTAGCCGACTTCCATCGGCGGTACCCGCATATCAATATTTTGCTCGAAGATGTGGTTATGGAGCAGGTCACACAATCGGTTCAGGAGGGCCGTGCCGAACTGGGTATCAGTTTTCATCCCGATGATTTGGGCGGACTCGAATTTATCCCCTTTAACCGGGATCGGTTTATCGCTGTGGTGCCGCCGCAGCACCCACTGGCAAGCAAACCAAAGGTACGCTGGTGTGACTTGGCCAATTTTCCGTTTATTGCGATGAATCGAGGCTCTGCTGTGCGCCGCTGGACCGACGATGCTTTTCAGCAAAGTTGCAAAGCCGTCCATTATGCCTGTGAAGCCAATCAACTGAGTACTATCGGACAACTTGTCAGGGCGGGTTTGGGCATTAGTGCGGTACCTAGCTTGTGCGAGGCCCAGGTACGGGAATACAAATTGAAGTGCCGACCGTTATCTGCGCCGGTGGTCAGCCAGGAAGTGGGGGTGTTATTAAAGAGCCGCGACACTCTCTCGACACCCGCTAATGCATTTTTGTCTGCAATCACCGGGTAGCAGCATATCGGGGGCACAGTGCCCCCGGCGCTATTTGCTATTTACTGCTGGTGGCGCGCAACATCCAGGCAGTTTTTTCATGCACTCGCATACGGTCTGATACCAGCGCGATCGTGGACTCGTCATCACCCGCCTGTGCATCCTTTAAAACTTCGCGACAGGTTTTAATAACTTGCTCATGCCCCGTGGTGAGAATTTTGACCATTTCCTCAGCCGGGGGAACCTCAACCACTTCCTTGATGGAACTGAGCTGGGCAAAAGCCTGGTAAGTGGCGGGGGCGACGACCCCCAAAGTACGAATACGCTCGGCAACATCATCTACGGCGGTAGCCAGTTCGTTGTAGTGCTCCTCAAACATCAGATGCAACTCACGGAACAGCGGCCCGGTAACATTCCAGTGGAAATTGTGCGTTTGCAGATATAACGTATAGCTATCCGCCAACAAATGCTTTAAACCGGCTGCAATTTTTTCCCGGTCTTTTTCACTGATACCAATATCTATTTTTTTCATAACACAAATCCCTCTTCCGAATACGATTGCCACTGAAATGGTTGTGCAGCCATTCTGGTGTCTTAAATCACTTCTCACAAGCTATCGAGTCAATAGCTTATCTATATAGCCAAGTCAGATTAATAAGGCACTAAAAAGGCAGGTATTTCTACCCGCAACAAGTGCCCCCCAAAAAACTGGCAGAGTTTCCTTCCAGAAAGAAAAGATTTATTTAAGAAAAATATAAATCATCCTGTCAAAATCAATACTGGCCTTTCATCGATTTCACCATAAAAAAATGCGCCACGATGCCCACCATACGAGAACGGCGACATACTCAGAGCTGGAAAATCCATTAATCGCCCACCCGGCATTAAGCTGCAAAAAAAATCTCGCCGATAAAATAAGATTAATTAGGCACTGCAAACCGCACAGCTGTCATGGGCCCGCAGCTGCAACGTCTGCAGGGCAAATGTTTCGGTTTCGATTAAATGCAGAGTACTCAAACTCGATACCGACATGCCCATCAGGTATTTGATAGCCTCCAGTGCCTGCATACTGCCAACCACCCCCAGTGCCGGACCGATTACACCGGCAGTAGAGCAGTTTTGTACTTCAACCTGTTGCTGTGGGGGAAAAAGACAGGCATAACAAGGGCCCTTGCCGGCACTGAAATCAAAACTGATCAGCTGGCCGGAAAACCCTTGTACCGAGGCCATCACTACCGGGCGCCGTGCCGCGTAGCAGACTCGATTAATCGTGTGGCGAATGTCTAGGTTATCGGTGCAGTCCAACACCAGATCCACCTGTTTCACATGCTCGCGCAACCAGGACTCATTGGCCATCTGGCTGTGCGGGTAAACTCGAATGGTGGGGTTGGCCGCAGCCAGCTGCTGTGCCGCTACCAGCGCTTTGGATTTGCTCTGGTGATTAGTTTTGTACAATACCTGGCGCTGTAAGTTGGAGAGATCGACATGATCGCCATCTACCAGGTGCAACTCGCCAATGCCGGCAGCGGCGAGATACAGTGCCGCCGGACTGCCGAGGCCACCCAGACCGACAATCATAATTCGCGCCGAGGCCAATTTTTCCTGCCCATCTTCTCCCACTTGGGGCAACATAATCTGGCGACTGTAACGCTGTAATTCTTTACTGCTTAACATGGCTCAACTTCCGCATGCTTAT
Organism: Microbulbifer okhotskensis; assembly: GCF_023895975.1. Taxonomy (GTDB): domain Bacteria; phylum Pseudomonadota; class Gammaproteobacteria; order Pseudomonadales; family Cellvibrionaceae; genus Microbulbifer; species Microbulbifer okhotskensis. The sequence goes on along the minus strand of NZ_JALBWM010000066.1, from coordinate 9,760 downwards.
CTTCTAAAAGGGCCTTTAACTCGGCGAGCGTCCGTTTATAATTGACCGATTTGGTAATGGCACTGACCACGGCGACACTGCCGACACCCGTGGCTATTACCTCTGGAACCCGCTGTAGGCTAATTCCACCAATGGCCACCAGTGGATGATCCGGCAGGAGAGCGACCATCCTCGCAAGCTTCTGCACCCCCTGCAGCTGCTCCGACATATCCTTGGTATTAGTCGCGTAAATAGCACCGATTGCCAAGTAACTCGGTCGATAACGGTAGGCCAGCAATAGCTCATAAAATCCGTGGGTACTGATACCCAGTTTCAAGCCCGACGACTGAATTGCTGCCAGATCTGCTGCCTGTAAATCCTCCTGCCCCAAATGAACGCCATAGGCTCCGCACTCAATCGCCAGCTGCCAGTAATCATTGATAAATAGGCGCAAATTATAAGATCTGCCAATCGCTACCGCCTGCTCAACTTGTTGGCGCAGCCCCTCACCGGGGTCTTTAATCCTCAACTGCAAGGTGCGCACACCCTGATCGGCAAGGCGTTGCAGCCACTCCACACTATCTACCACTGGATATAAACCCAGTTTCCTGGAATCCATCTCGGCAAACCCTTGAACCCGTGGCTGCATGTTGTCTTGCGTGTTCAGGCCGTAATCCTGCGCCCGCGTTTCACCCGGTACCAATACCTCAGGAAAATCCGCTAATTCCAGCGGCCAGCCATAGTGCCCTACGGGGCCGGCACCAGCTCCGATATGCTTATTGGCAGCAAGACGCAAACCGCGTTGTACATAGGCCTTACCCACTACGCAGGCATCGCGTAACGGGTAACCCAAGGCACGGCAAGCGGCAATGGCAGAAGACAGGGTGCAGCCCGTACCATGGGTATTCTCACTCTGCACCTCTCGGCCAATAAACCAGTCGGCCTTGTACCCATCCCAAAGCAGGTCAGAAACTTCTCCCGGCCGCAATTGCAGGTGGCCGCCAGTGACCAATACTGCAGCCCCGCCCTGAATATACAGTTGTCGTGCAGCACTCAGAATAGAGTCAGCACCCCCAATCTTCATTTGAGTGAGCCACTCCAATTCATGCAGATTGGGAGTGACAAGATCACATTGAGGTATTAAGTGGGATTTTACTTCAGCAGTAATGTCACCCTCAGTGAGACCTGAGCCACTGGTAGCAACGGCAACCGGGTCATAAATTACCGGAACTGGCTTGAGTCCTTTGAGAGTGCGTAAAAAATCAGCTACTGCCAATACCTGTTCGGCATTAGCCAACAGACCAATTTTAATCGCTATGGGAAACAAATCCCGTTGCAAAGTCTGTAACTGGGAATCTAGTACTGCCGTGGAAACCGCATTAATCGCAACCACTTCGACCGTATTCTGTGCCGTATTGGCGGTGATAGCACTGCAACCGTGGCAGCCAAGATCGGCAAAAGTCAGCAGGTCTGCTTGAACCCCTGCGCCACCTCCGGAGTCACTGCCGGCAATCGTCCAGACAATCGGTGTATCCGTCAAAATTTGATCTCGCATCAACGTCTTATTCCTGCAGCATATTTTCGGCCTGCTGCCAAAAGGGCATATCCAAGGTGGGGGTACTCGGGCTGGCGGTTTGACACCTGAGCATCAAACCCGCATTAAAAGCTGCGCGCCCGGATTCTACGGCCAGTTTGAAAGCCTGCGCCATCAATACTGGAGACTGGGCTTTGGCGATAGCGGTATTCAGCAGCACTGCATCGAATCCCATCTCCAGGGCTTCTGCGGCCTGTGATGGAGCACCAATACCCGCGTCAATAATCAGCGGCACATCGCTCAGACGCTCGCGTAGAGTTTGCAGGTTATATTTATTTAATAGTCCCTGCCCAGTGCCAATAGGTGCCCCCCAGGGCATCAGCACCTCACAGCCCACATCCAGAAGCTTGCGGCACAATACCAAGTCATCGGTGCAGTAAGGCAAGACTTTAAAGCCGAGCTGAACCAACTTGCGCGCCGCTTCCACCAAGCCAAAAGGATCGGGCTGCAAATTGTAATCGTCACCGATAATTTCCAGCTTGAGCCAATCAGTCTGGAAAATTTCCTGCGACATTTTCGCCAGCTCTACCGCTTCCCGGGGAGATTTACAGCCAGCGGTATTTGGTAACAATTGACAACCGGATTCGCGAATATAATCCCAGAAGACATTATCCTGTTGCTGTGCGGGATTCTGCCGACGCAGTGACAAGGTAATAATTTCCGAAGCGGAAACTTGCACTGATTCACGCATTATCGCGGGAGACGGATACAAAGCGGTACCTACCAGAAGTCGGCTGTTAAATGTTTTTCCATAAAGCGTTAATAGATCATTCACGCTTAGCCCCCCACTACTGGCGCCACGATATCGAGACTATCGCCATCATGGATATCAATCACTGAATACTCCGAACGAGCGACAAAGCCACCATTAACCGCCACGGCAAATATCTCGCCGCGATAGCCTAATTGCTCTAAAAGCGCGACGAGTTCTATAGAGGACTCAAAACTGTGAGTATCCCCATTGATTAAAACCTGCATCAAACCACCTGTAACAATTGTTGCGCCACTAGATTTTCCACTTGTTTCACTACCGCCGGTGCCAGAAGATAGCCGTGACGATAGAGACCGTTCACCCGAATCAGTCCCTGTTCATTTTGTATAACTGGCATATTGTCCATAGTGGCGGGACGACAATTGACTCGAGTCTCCAAAATACGAGCCTCGGCAAAAGCCGGATTGAGGGAGTAAAGCGCAGAGGACAGCTCCATGCTGGAGCGCACTGAAATGGGGGACATGTCTTCGCTTTCAATTTCCGTGGCGCCAATCACCGTGCGTCCGTCACTGCGTGGCACGGCGTAGAGTTTGTAGCGTGGATGCAGCAGGCGCACCGGGCGCTGTAATACAACTTCACGAGACTCGACTACCATCACTTCACCGCGGACACCCCGCAAGCCTTCAATCTGGCCTTTGGCCCCGAGACCGCGACAGTCGATAACACCATCAAATGCCTCATCCCCTTGGGCAAGAAGAATTCGCCCAGGCGCGCAATTGACCTTGGTACGCTCTCGCAGTTTTACGCCGTTCTCACGCAGAACGTGCAGCAGCACGGGCAGTAAGCGGTGATTGTTGATATCTGCCTCACCACGCAGGTAGAGGCCCTGCTCAAAGCTGTGCAAAGCCGGCTCCAGCTTAGCCAGGGATTTTGCATCCAGGGGTTGCACCTGCTCCCTGGCCGACTCGCCCAACTTGCCCTGCAACTCCCGTAAGAATTGCACCAACTCACTTCTATCCTTGCCATGGGCCACCAATACAGAACCCGCTCGGCGAAACTCCACCGCGCTGCCGCTCTGTTGCTCCAGCAGCCTGGACCAGTCTGACCAAAGGTTAAGGCTCTGCAGCCCCTGGGTATAAACCTGCTTCTCACTGTTGACCAGTTCCGACAACGGCGAGATCATCCCCGCCGCCGTCCAGCAAGCCCCTCCAGGCATCGACAGTTCGCCGGCTTCAAACAGGGTAATATCCAAGTTGCGCTGGCTGAGTCGCCAGGCGAGCAGCCGCCCCAACAGGCCGCCGCCGGCAATGGCTATTTTGGCTTTGGTTTCACTTGTCACTGACCACCTATTTTCACAAATCCAATTAGATACCCGGCGATAGCAACTTCCTTTTCACCACCACATACAGGTTCCCCAACTTTGGGGAAGATACTCTTCCCCAAAAGTCTCGGTCAGCCCTTGTGGTAAATCTCACTGCCCATGTCTTTAAATTTAATCGACATTTCTTCCATGCCCAGTGCCGCTTCCTGCTTAGCTGCAAAGTCACGCACATCCTGGCTGATTTTCATTGAGCAAAATTTTGGCCCGCACATGGAACAGAAATGCGCAACCTTCCCGGACTCTTTGGGCAGGGTTTCATCGTGATAGGTACGCGCTCGCTCCGGATCCAAACCGAGGTTGAACTGGTCTTCCCAGCGGAATTCAAAGCGGGCCTTGGACAGCGCATCGTCACGCATCTGTGCACGCGGGTGGCCCTTGGCCAGGTCCGCCGCATGAGCGGCAATCTTATAGGCCATCAGGCCCTCTTTAACATCCTCTTTATTGGGTAGGCCCAGGTGCTCTTTAGGCGTCACGTAGCAGAGCATCGCACAGCCATAGGTACCGATAAGTGCTGCGCCAATACCGGAGGTAATGTGGTCGTAACCGGGGGCAATATCAGTGGTCAAAGGACCGAGCGTATAGAAGGGAGCACCGTGGCAGTGCTTCAGCTGTTCATCCATATTCTCTTTGATCTTATGGATGGCCACATGTCCCGGTCCTTCTATCATGGTCTGTACATCGTGCTTCCAGGCAATTTCGGTGAGTTCGCCGAGGGTATGTAATTCGCCAAACTGGGCCTCGTCATTGGCATCGGCAATCGAGCCTGGGCGCAGGCCATCACCGAGGCTGAAGCTCACATCGTAGGCTTTCATGATTTCGCAGATTTCCTCAAAGTGGGTATAGAGGAAATTCTCTTTGTGGTGTGCGAGGCACCACTTGGCCATGATGGACCCCCCCCGGGATACAATACCCGTCATACGCTTGGCCGTGAGAGGCACATAGCGCAAAAGCACACCCGCATGAATGGTGAAATAATCCACCCCTTGCTCCGCCTGCTCGATCAAGGTATCGCGAAAAACATCCCAGTTCAGGTCTTCGGCAATACCATCGACTTTTTCCAGTGCCTGGTAAATTGGCACTGTGCCTATGGGCACCGGTGAGTTGCGTAAAATCCACTCGCGGGTTTCATGGATATTGGCCCCGGTTGAGAGATCCATTACCGTATCGGCGCCCCACTTGGTGGACCACACTAGCTTTTCCACCTCCTCTTCAATCGAGGAGCTCACCGCAGAGTTGCCAATATTCGCGTTAACCTTGCACAGGAAGTTGCGCCCGATGATCATCGGCTCCACTTCCGGATGGTTAATATTGGCCGGGATAATCGCCCGCCCTTCGGCTACCTCTCTGCGCACAAATTCCGGCGTAATCTCTTCGGGGATAAAAATTCCGTCACGCGCTTTTTTAAAATCCCGTTCACTCATTGTCGCCGATAGTTTGGCGCGCCCCATGTTTTCACGGACCGCAACAAACTCCATCTCCGGCGTGAGAATGCCACGGCGGGCATAGTGCATCTGCGAAACGTTCTGGCCAGGCTTGGCCCGGCGCGGATTCATTAGGTTTTCAAAACGAATATGATCCAGCCCCTGATCCGCCATACGCTTCTGGCTATAGGCCGCCTGACGGGAATCCAGTTGCTCAGTATCCTCTCTGGCCTCAACCCAACCCTGGCGCAATTTTAATAAACCTTCGCGTACATCTATCCTGAAATTTGGTTCGGAATAAGGACCGGAAGTGTCGTACACCGTAAGCGGTGCGTTCGGTTTTAATACTGGATTTTCAGCATCGCCACCAACCACACTTTCCCCCAAGCAAATCTGGCGAGCTCCAACCTGGATATCAGCTTTATCACCTTGTAAATAGACTTTGCTCGAATTAGGAAAGGATTGAACCGTGAGGTTCTCAAGAAATGATTTGGCAGAATCGCGACTGGCAGCACGGGAGGATTTTCCAGCCTTACTGGATTGTTCGATGATTTCGGACATGCGTAACCTTAAAGCTTGAGAATTTAAAGGTCGCAGCATCCAGGGCACGCAAATAGAGAAAAGCCGACAAACTGTAAAAGAAACAGGCGACTTCAGATCTTGTTCCCTACGCGGGGGTTACCCCGATCAGGTTCAACGGATCTCGCAATAGCGATCTCAGCCCACAGGCACTCCGACAAGCAGTGCGCAGTATAGTGGAAGCATTGAAGGATGAACAGAAACCGTGCCGGTTCATCCTGAAAACAAGTTCTCTGCAAACCGTTCTCCCCCAGGTTAAAGGCTGGTAAATGTTCTCGACGACAAAATTCCAACGTACTTCAATTTATTAAGTCTTGACCAAATGGTCTCAAGTATTCCGCCTCCCCAGATCCCCCCTTCCACCTACACTCCAACACGTTTACCTGTGCAGTATAAAAACGATAAAAATCTAAGACGAAAGTCGATATGGGAGAAAACATAATGTGGAATAAATACGGAGTTGTAGCAACGCTTGCTTTGTGCGTTTTGTCGATTCATCCAGCAATGGCAGCCCCTTCAAAATCCGTCGCTGCCGGCGACAGTATTACCATGGGATTTGGCGCAGATTGTACCCGCAATAAATATTTTTGGGACCTATTTTGCCTATTGGGTGGTGACCAACCGGAACATTCCTGGTTTGATGGCGATGATAATTCAGTCGAAAGTATTCACGATAAATATAAGGTAAGTACTCCCAGTATGGCTGCAAATAAAAATGCAGCGGAATCGGGGGCGGAAATGCTCAGTGGAGGAGATAACTTCTCAAATCAAGCCGACCGAATACTGTCGCAAAGTAATGCGGCAGATCATGTAGAAGTACTATTGGGCGGTAACGATATTTGTAACCGTGAGTGTGTCGACCCAGCCAATTGCGGTGAACCGCTTTATACTGATGGCGAGTGGCGTTCTGCAATCCAAGCTGGGCTCGACAAGCTGGTTAACGGGCTCCCCACTGGATCCACGATTTTGCTTGGTTCTGTTCCACGCGTGCATGACCTGCGTGCAGCAGGGTTAGATAAGCAGAGTGGCAATTCGCGCGTGGACTGTGAGAGTGTCTGGTCAACCTTTGGAATTTGTCGCATTGCAACCAATGGCGGCACCATGAACGGTGAAAGCTTCACCACACGTTACAACGGAATTGCCACCGCACAACAGCGGTACAATGAAATTCTCGTTGAGGAAGCGGTAAACTATAACGGCACAAATGGTGTAGAAGTTATAGCAGAGTATACTGGTGAAGATGAAGTAAATGCAGGCACGTTCCAATTTGGCAAGGACGACATTGACGGTGGCGACTGTTTCCATCCCAGTATTCAAGGCCAAAATATCGTGGCAGATATTATTTGGCAAGGAAATCCAGATAAGTAAATAACTTTCACTGCTCGGTAAACAATGGGCCCGCATGTATCTCAGGTGCTGCAGGCCCAGCTTTTATTACCGGCTATTCCTATTCACCTTCTGAGCTGTTTTCAAAATCATTTAATTCATCAACTACATACTGTAATCGATGAGGTAAACCTTTGCGCATAAAGGTCACATCTATCACCTGGCCACTGCCAAGCGCATCCCATAAAGAATTTTGACCACTGTGAACCCAGCTGTCATTCACTCGCAGTAATACATCATTTTCCTGGAACCCCAATGCGCTAAAAAACTCATTATCCGCAACGCCTTCGAGTCGCATCAAATGATGCCCCTCAACTTCCAGCTCCGCTACAGTGAATTTCGCCTCAAGAATTTCACGTTGCTCCAGCTGCTTGCTCAACCAGTCATGACCCAAGGTCAGTACACCTGTAGGAGCGGTCAGCGTGCGGGTCCCTGGGCCCATCGGCTGTTCGATACGCTGTTTCAGTGCCTTATTGTGCCCTCGGGAATGAGTTAATAAAATACCCGTGCCCTCTTTGCCCTTAAGCAGTAATTTCTCCAAGCCCACACCACTTTCAATAACTGCAAAATTAGAGTGGAGGCGCAGCAGTGAGACGTCTTTTATTAGCTCTTGCCCTGTAACAAAATACTGTGCGCCCTCCCCCGCTACTTCAATCAATGCCTTTGATCTACTTTCATTCGTCGACACACTAACCCCCAGCAATCTAAGCGGTAAGCTGGTAATCGGTAAGTTTCGGTCATCAGTATCTTCGCCACCTAGCCAAATATACTTTTCCCCGGAATTTACCCCCAATAAACGCAGCTCTTTTTCAATCCAAAAAGCATATTGTTCAAATTTACGGGGTCCTTTGAGATACAAACCATTGATAAAAACCACGGGTACATTTTGGAGCCCAAGTCCAACCGCTCGATCCCGATCGTCAAGGACCAACCTTTTATGATGGCCTTCAGATAGACACAACTCAAACTGTTCGATGTCTAACTGAAGCTGCTTGGCTAGTCGAGTATAAGTATTAACGCCGAATTTCGGAGATTCAACGTATAAAGCATCGTGGTATTCCCAAAACCTGTCCTGATCAGCAGCACAGCGAGCCGCAGATGCAGCCTTGATCCCTTGCCGGTGAAATTTCAAAGGAAAATCGAAATTGACTTGGCGCACCCAACCCGCATAGTCCTCGGTCAAACGCCGTATGATGGGCTGTAAGTGCTTGCAATGGGGAGACTGGAAAGAGCAAAATGTTGCTACAGTGATTGGGGCTTTGGCATTACCCCGCGGGTGTAGAGATTCAATAGGCAAGTTGATACGCGGTGGCTCAGGAACCTTCAATAGGATCTCAACTTTTTCCTTTTGCACTCCAACTTCACTTTTAAACTCTGCCAACTCATACAGCTGCTGTATTCGAATCTCATGCTTTTGTTCTTCGATGTCGAACAAAATGAGTGACAGGGCGGCGTCTAACTCCTCAAGACGGATCTCTCTTCCATCAATACGGGCCGCCAACTGTGAAGTATTTATATTTTCAAACTCCTGCAGATCAGGAACCGTCTCCTTCGCACACCCAGCTATCAGACAAACAATGCCGACCAGAACGAACAATCCAAGTAGTGTTTTTATCCGCCTCATTGAAAGCACCTTCACTTTTTTCTTTCGATCCTAACAACCCTGCGATAAGCAACCTATCAATTACCCCATAAACACGAAAAGCCTTCTAAAATTGCGACCAATTCCTATATCCATGTCAGGAATATCGACCATCTTCGCAACCGATGATCAGGTTAATTTTTTCTTGTCCCTCAGATGGCGCCAAACACAGGCCGAAACAATATGAAGCTGTTGAACAAGCCAGTTCTCAGCTAAGTCACACGCTGGCTAATTGGAAAATGGCTTGCGTACTTTGCAACACGGATTTGTACGCTACATCCGTACAGCTTCCACGACAAATCACACAATTACATACTTGATACCAAAGCCCAAATACCCCTACTTGAAGATACCGTAAACAGCTCTTGATTGAGGGTTATCCGCCTATGATGGAACAGATACCATATTTATGTATGAAGCTAACCTTATGCCTGCTCAGTTACGCTCAGACTTGGGGGTCGGCATAAAACCCTCAAAGAAACACCTGCAATACTCAAGAACACTCAGCAAACTTGACCTGTAACTGCTCGCTGTGAACCCCTAAGGGCATCGTAGACAAAGAGTGCTTGTCAATAATATTTGCTCGAAGAGAGCAAGCGGGTTCTAGCATCCCGGAATAGAAAGTCCAGCCACTACATTGCAACTCGATAGATTACTCGAAATATGTAAATAGATCCCCGGTCTGATTTCATCGAGCACTCCTGAATAAAGCAGAGGTTTTTGTATAGATTTTCACAGGGATGCGTTATTAACAGAAAGACTGGATATATCTGTGTATAACTCCATTAAATCCGCTACAGCCCCCGCCATACGGGGCATTAGCGCAGCGATCAAAAATCCATCGGTATTTTTTGAAGAGGATTTAGGTATTCCCTGGATCTAACTTGGTACTTTCACGGATTCTTTTTTAGGTTTTTTTTAGATTATTTGAGATTAACTTGCCAGGAATGCTTAAAAAAATGAGGAGAAAGGTGCTTTGAGTACTGTTTTTATAGGGATAATTAATCACTGCTCAAGTAAAAACACCCTAGATGGCCTGTGCAGGTTTTTAATTTAATCTTTTGCA
>NZ_JALBWM010000065.1 GCF_023895975.1 Microbulbifer okhotskensis | reverse complement strand
GAAGTGAGAACCTTATTTTCTCAGTATCTGGCCGTGGTTCCTACCTATTTCGCCCTTTAAAACTGTCCGAAGTATTGCGTGATTGCTCTCTTCACTTAGATCCATTTTATTTACAGATAGAAGTTTGAAATGCAGTTGCTAGATTATTCTGGCATGTGGGTAAACCTAGATTTTGCACTAAGTAATGGGTGAGAACCTGTATTTTACCAGCGAATTTCTTGGAGAGTTTCTGTGCGGAGCTATCTGATATTCATTAAAGAAATCGCGAAGGAGGTGATATGTGACCACCTCCTTAGGTTTAAACTATTTACTTTTTATTCTTCATCGCCGCCATCAAAAGATCACCCATGCTGCCCTGGCTGTTTCCCTGCCCCCCTTTTTGCGGACGATTGCCCTGCTGCTTGTTGTAGCGTTGGGCCTGGCGGTTTTCACGTTGATCTCCCTTCTTAACACCGCCACTGCCCTGCTCTCCGGGTTCGTCGGAGAGGCGCATGGTCAGGCCGATGCGCTTGCGCGCAACGTCCACCTCCATCACTTTAACTTTGACGATATCACCGGCTTTCACGACCTCGTGGGGGTCTTTAACGAATTTCTCTGACAGTGCGGAGATATGTACCAAGCCGTCCTGGTGAACGCCGATATCGACAAAAGCGCCAAAGTTGGTAACGTTGGTGACAGTACCCTCTAGTACCATTGCCGGACGTAAGTCTTTAATTCCTTCTACACCCTCTTCAAAGCGTGCTGTGCGGAATTCCGGGCGCGGGTCGCGGCCGGGTTTTTCCAGTTCGGCGATGATGTCAGTGACCGTTGGCAGGCCGATTTTTTCGTCAGTGTAATCGGATGGGTTGAGCCTGCGCAAGAAAGCGGAATCGCCGATAAGGCCGTTGATCTCGCGGCCGCTTTTTTCGGCAATACGTTTCACCACAACATAGGACTCTGGATGCACACCGGATTTATCCAATGGGTTCTCACCGTTGTTAATACGTAAGAAGCCAGCGGCCTGCTCAAAGGCTTTGGGCCCAAGGCGTGGTACGTCCATCAATTGTTTGCGGCTCTTGAAGGCTCCATTCTGGTCGCGGTAGTTGACAATATTGCTGGCGATGGAGGCGCTCAGGCCGGATACCTTGGCCAGCAATGGTGCTGAGGCGGAGTTCAGTTCGGCGCCGACGCCGTTTACACAGTCCTCCACCACCGCATCGAGGGAGCGTGCCAGTTGGGTTTGGGAGACGTCGTGCTGGTATTGGCCTACACCGATGGATTTGGGTTCGATCTTGACCAGTTCCGCCAAAGGATCTTGCAGGCGGCGGGCAATGGAGATGGCCCCACGAATTGTCACGTCCAGGTCCGGGAATTCCCGTGCGGCAAACTCAGAGGCGGAGTAAATAGATGCTCCGGCTTCATTTACTACGACTTTTTGTGCGCTCAATTTATATTGCTTGAGGGTTTCGCCAACAAACTTATCGGTCTCTCGGCTGGCGGTGCCGTTGCCGATAGCGATCAGACCAACGTTGTGTTTATTACACAGGGCGGCGATCACCGCAGCGGATTCCTGCAGGCGGTTTTGCGGGGGTGTGGGAAATATGGTGGTGTAATCCAGTAATTTGCCGGTGGCATCAACCACAGCGACTTTAACTCCGGTGCGCAGGCCTGGGTCCAGGCCAATCGTGGCCTTTTGCCCCGCTGGTGCTGCCAGCAGCAAGTCTTTCAGGTTGCGGGAGAATACTTTAATGGCTTCTTCTTCTGCTTTTTCACGCAACTCGCCCATCAGGTCGGTTTCCAGGGCGGTGAGCAGCTTGATACGCCAGGTCCAGCGAACCACTTCACCGAGCCATTTGTCTGCAGGGCGGCCCTCATCGGTGATATCTACATGGCGAGCGATCATGGCTTCACAGGGATGGCCGACTGCGGGGGAGGCTCCGTCCTCTTCGGCAAGGCCTACACTGATGGCGAGTACACCTTCATTGCGGCCTCGGAAAATTGCCAGGGCCCGGTGTGAGGGAACATTTGACCAGTCTTCGGCATATTCGAAATAGTCGCGAAATTTAGCTCCCTCTTCTTCTTTACCATCGAGCAGTTTGGATTTGACCTGGCCGTCGCGCTTAAGGAATCCGCGTAGTTTACCCAGTAGCTCAGCGTCTTCAGCAAAACGCTCCATCAGGATAAATTTGGCCCCGTCGAGGGCAGCCTTGATGTCTTTTACCTGCAGCGAGGCATCTTCATGCTCTGTATTAAGGTACGCCTGTGCCTCTACGGAAGGATCCAGGCTGGGATTACCAATCAGGGCATCGGCCAGAGGTAGCAAGCCGGCTTCTATGGCAATTTGTCCCTTGGTACGGCGCTTGGGTTTGTAGGGGAGGTAGAGATCTTCGAGGCGGTTTTTGGTGTCGGCGGCGCTGATCTGTTGTGCCAATTCCGGTGTCAGCTTGTCCTGCTCATCGATACTTTTAAGGATAGTTGCACGGCGTTCTTCCAGTTCCCGCAGATATCGCAGCCGATCTTCCAGGGTGCGCAGTTGGGTGTCGTCCAGGGCGCCAGTTACCTCTTTTCGATAACGGGAGATAAATGGCACGGTGGCGCCTTCATCCAGCAGGGATACTGCGGCCGTGACCTGCTGTGGGCGTACATTAAGTTCTTCGGCGATGCGAACGTTGATATCCAGCATTTGATATTTATATCCGTTTTCCGGGGGATTTCGTACCTCTAGGAGCGGCGTTTGACCGGGAATTAGCCTTTCGGTTTCCTTGGCTTTGAGCGGCCCGGTAGCTTCTCCTACAACGGTAAATTGGGCCAGGCATTATGCGTTACCCAGGCGTTGTGAGGAAGGTTTGCGACAGGGCGCAAACTTGTGCGGCAACCTGCATCCATAGGCCCCCTTCTGTGCGTCGAACTTCAGTAGAATGCATGCTAATTAAAATTTGATCAGTTTCCGTCATGGATCGGGGTAGAGAGCGCCTGTGAAAGTTTCGAACAAGAACGAGTGGTTACTTATTGTTTTAGTCGTTGGGGCGGCAGCAATTGCTGCGGCAGTACTACTGAAACCCAAGCCGGAAGAGAAGCCGCCCGAGGCGGTGGTACCGCCTGTAGCAGATGTTCTCTATATAGAACCGGGCCGGCAGACTTTATTGGTGCCGAGCCAGGGCAGTGTGCATGCTCGCCATGAAATCGAAGTGGTGGCCCGTGTTGGTGGCGTGATTGAAAGCGTGGACGAGGCCTTTGTACCTGGTGGATTCTTTACTAAGGGGCAGACTTTGTTGCAGTTCGAGCAAGCCGACTACGTCTATAAGGTTACCCGCTCAGAATCTCAGTTGGCCGATGCCAAGTCTGTTCTTGCCCAGGAGCAGGGCCGCGCCAAGCAAGCCAAACGCGAATGGCGCGACCTGGGGAGCGATGCTGCCAACGCTTTGTTCCTGCGCAAACCCCATCTGGCGGCATCGGAAGCCGCCGTGGCCGCAGCGGGTGCGGACCGCGACCAGGCCAAGCTGGACCTTAAGCGTACAAGGGTTACAGCCCCTTTTGCCGGGCGTGTGGTAGAAACCTATGTCGATCTGGGTCAGTACATTACCCCCGGTACCAGATTGGCAAAAATTCACAGTACAGGTATTGCTGAGGTACGCCTGCCCTTAACTGACCAGCAGCTGGCTTTGCTCGACGTACCGCTGGGCAAATCCATCGAAAACGGCCCCGAGGTACGACTTCAAGCAGTAGTGGCTGGGCGCAAACGCGAGTGGCGTGCGCAGCTGGTACGTACCGAAGCCAGTATTGACCCCAATAGTCGCTTTATTTTTGCTGTGGCCCAGGTACAGAACCCCTATGAGGGGGAGGTACCACTGATGAATGGACTGTTCGTGGAAGCGGATATTGCCGGCAGAACCTTTGACGATGTTGTCGTTCTACCCCGGCAGGCCCTGCATGAGGGCGATCACTTGCTGGTGCTGAATGAAGAGGGTCTGTTGACTAACAAGAATGTGGAGCTTTTACAGAGCATCGGTGATCAGGTCTGGTTGCGAGGGGATATTGCCCTGGGTGACCGTGTGATTGTTTCCAGCTTGGGCTATTCCCGCGAAGGTATGGCGCTTACCGCCAATCCGCTCAATAACAAACCCGCTGGTTTGGTCGACAGTTTAGAAAGTAGTTCTGAACCTACTGCTGCCACAGTGAGCGAAGCCACTACAGCGAACAATCAATCGCAGGGAGGCCGCTAATGAACGGGATTATCTCCTGGTTTACGCGTAACAGTAAGGCTGCCAACCTGCTGATGATTATGATCATTATCGGCGGTATTTCCGGCATCTTTGGCATTGATCGAGAGGTGTTTCCCGCAATCCAACCGGGCATCGTCGAGGTGGATATTTCCTATCCCGGTGCCGGCCCTGCCGAAGTCGAACAGCAAGTAACGGTACGTGTAGAAGAGGCTATCGCTGAGGTAAAAGGAATTAAAGAGGTTAATTCCGCTTCCCGTCGTGGCCGCTCGTCAGTAGATATTCAGGCCGAGGATGGCTATGACCAACTTCGCCTGCTCAACGATATCAAGGTGCAGGTGGATAGTATCAACACCTTTCCAGAAGATATTGAGCGTCCCATTATTCACCTGCAGGAGTGGGATACGCAGCTGATGATGATCGCCGTGGGCGGTCCTGTTTCCGAGAGTGAGCTGAAGGCAACCGCCCTGGATTTGCGCGACAAACTCACTCTGATTCCTGGTGTGCGTCGCGTGGATATCTGGGGCGAGCGTCCAGATGAATTGTCTATCGAGGTTTCTGAACTGGACCTGCGCCGCTACAACCTGAGTTTCAATGATGTGGCTAATGCAGTGCGCGGTTCATCCCTTGATCTGCCTGCGGGCATGGTGCGCTCTGATCGTGGTGATATTCAGGTGCAGACCCGCGGACAGGCTTATACCGCCGAAGATTTTGAGCGTATACCGGTAGTCAGTCATACCGACGGTTCTGTGCTGTTGCTAAGTGACGTGGCCACGGTGCGTGATGGCTTCGAAGAGTACAACAATGTCATCCGCTTCAATGGCAACCCGGCGATGAACCTGCGTGTTACCCAGGGGGAGCCGCTGGATGTCGTGGCTACCGCAGAGCGTATTAAAGCCTTTATGGATGAAGCCCGCACACAGTTGCCGCCGGGTATGGAATTCGATATTTGGTTTGATTTTTCCAAGGCGTTTGAAGGCCGCATGAACCTGCTCACCGGGAATGCGTTGAGTGGCTTCGCGATGGTTTTCGTGATGCTGATGCTGTTCCTGCGCCCGGCCCTTGCGATTTGGGTGACAACGGGCATTGTTGTGGCTTTCCTCGGCGCCTTGTGGCTGCTGCCGGTTACCGGTGTCAGTTTAAATATGCTGTCGCTGTTTGCTTTCCTGCTAATTCTCGGGATTGTGGTGGATGATGCGATTATCGTCGGGGAGGCGGTACACGCCGCCCACGATAGGGGGGTCACCGGCCTTGCTGCAGCTGAAGAGGGGGTTAAGCAGGTATCTGCGCCGGTTATCTTTGCCGTCACTTCCACCATGGTATTTTTTATACCGATGCTGTTCCTGCCCGGTTACACCGCCCAGATGATGCTGGCCCTGCCAGTGGTAGTGCTGCTGTGTTTGGTTTTTTCTCTGGTAGAGTCACTGCTGATCCTGCCGGCGCACTTGGTCAACATGAAGCCTGAGAAACCGGCGACAACTACATTCGGCATCAAGCTGCAGAGATTGCGTGGGCACTTTGCCGGGGCAATGAAAACGGCAGGGGAAAAATATTACCTGCCTCTGCTGAAGAAATCTCTCGGCAACAGCCGCGTCACCGTTATGAGTTTCCTTTTGGCTCTGGTGTTGTCTATCACCGTATTTCTCAATGGTTATGTGGGTTCTTCGTTCTCGCCGCAAGTACCCTCGGATTTATTGGATCTGAAGGCCACCATGGCCCCAGGTGAGCCCTTTGTCGAGTCCGAGCGAGTGATGGAGCAGGTGCTGACAGCGGCGGACAAGCTGGCGAAAGATGAGGGTATGCTCGAGCAGAATAATGGTGAGCCATTTGTACAAAATACTCTGGTATTCAACTGGCGTGGCAACATTTATGTGACTTTGCAGCTAACGGATGGAGAGTTACGCGATGTGACTTCCAAAGCCCTGGCGTTGCGCTGGCGCGAACTAATCGGTGAAATGCCTGCCAGCGTGGAGGATATCAATATCGACTCCTCTATCAATAATGGCGGCAACGGTATGAGCCTGAATCTAAGCACCGCTTCCGGTGATATGGATGAGTTGCGTGCGGCTGCCGATGCAGTGAAGGAAAAGCTGGATAACTATGCCGGTGTTTACGACGTGCGTGACAACCTCACCAGTGCGCGCCGCGATATTGAGATTCAGCTAAAACCCTATGCCACCACCATGGGAATCAACTTGGCAGATGTCGCCAGGCAGGTGCGCCAGGGTTTCTATGGTGAGGAGGTGCAACGTATTCCCCGTGGACGTGAGGATGTACGGGTGATGGTGCGTTACCCACGGGACGAGCGCGCCAGTGAAGAGCAGATGGATCGTATCCGTATCCGCACTGGAGAAGGGGAAGTGCCCTTTTCGGCAGTAGCTGACGCGGTTTATGTGCCGGGCTATACCACCATCCGTCGGAATAACCGCGAGCGCACCGTGCGGGTCTTCGCCGAAATTACCCCGAATACCTCTTCGGCACAGGACATTCTCAAAGATATGCGCGAGACCCTGGTGCCTGAACTGGAACGCCAGTTCCCCGGCTTCTCCCTGAGAACGGCGGGAGATATGCAGGAGGAAGAGGAATTCAATGGTGCGATTCTGGCATTCTTTGTGTTGTCACTGTTTGGCATTTACGCGCTGCTGGCGATTGCTTTCCGCTCCTATTCACAGCCGCTGCTGATCCTCACGGCGGTACCTTTCGGCTTCTTTGGCGCAGTAGTCGGTCACCTGCTGATGGGGCACGATATCAGCATTATGTCGATGCTTGGCTTCCTTGCCGCAGCGGGGGTTGTGGTGAACGATAACCTGGTATTGATGGATCGCATTAATCAGCTGCGCGCTCAGGGTATGGCCGTGATGGATGCGGTAGTACAGGCGGGTCGGGATCGTTTCCGCCCGATTATCCTGACTTCGATCACCACCTTTATCGGCTTGGTACCGATTATGTTCGAGCGTTCAATCCAGGCGCAGTTCCTGATTCCAATGGTGATCAGTCTCGCCTTCGGTGTTCTGTTTGCAACGGCGGTGACTTTGGTGCTGGTACCCAACCTGTACAAAGTGATCGAAAAGCTGCGCCCTAAGGGCAAAGCCGCAGAGAGAATGGATGCGCCGGTGTCGTTGGAAACGGTGTAAGCAAAGCCTGCCACAGGCTCAAAGGTTAGTTTTCTGCCATTGCGTCTGTGGGGCATAAATGCCTAAACTAACTGCCAGAAAAATGCCGACATTTATGTCGGCTTTTTAATGGCGTTTATATAGGATTCCACTCATGCGCATTCCGCGTATTTTTTCCAGACAGCCCCTCGCCACTCAACAAGTGGTGGAGTTGGATGACTTGGCTTCCCGGCACCTGGTTAAAGTGCTTCGCTTGGGAGCGGGACACCCTCTGACGCTGTTTGATGGCAGCGGTGGAGAGTACCGTGCGGAGCTGATTGAGGCGGGCAAACGCGCACGGGTGAATGTTGGAGAATTCTGTCCAGAGGACCGCCAATCGCCGCTGGCATTGACTTTGGCGATTGGAATTTCCCGAGGTGATCGTTTTGACTGGGTAATACAGAAGGCGACGGAGTTGGGAGTGGGTGCCATTCAGCCGCTATTTACTGAGCGTTGTGAAGTTAAACTCTCCAGCGACCGTCTGCAGAAAAAGCTCGGCCACTGGCGCCAGATTACTATCAGTGCCTGTGAGCAGTGTGAGCGCAATCGGGTGCCGGAGATTGCTGAACCAGTTAAGCTGGCGCAGTATTTACAGGGCTCCTCTCAGGATAGTGAAGCGCAAGCTAAATTAGTGCTGCACCACCGCACCGAGTTGGATCTGCACCAGTGGCAGGCAGAGCGTGGCAAACCAACATCCGCCCTTCTGCTGGTGGGCCCTGAAGGTGGGCTTTCGCAGATGGAAATTGATGCGGCACTGACCCAGGATTTTATGCCGCTGCGCCTGGGACCTAGAGTAATGCGCACAGAGACAGCTCCGGTTGCCGCCCTTTCGGTATTGCAGTTCCAGTGGGGTGATTTATAAGCCGAAGCTGTTAGAGGGTTCGGCTCAAATGTATTCAGGGAAGAGAGAACATGATTAAAGTATTTATCTGGCTGCTGGGCATTGCCATTGTCATACTGTCGGTAGCCGTGGTGGCAAAGCCGCAATTGGCACGAAACCTCAGCGAAAGACTCAACGAAACAGGCTACGCCTTTTCTGCTTGGACGCGTATCACTGTCGGTTTGATTTTGCTGCTGATAGCAGACACGCGCCACTGGTATATCTTGTTCAATGCCCTCGGCGTGCTGGTGCTGTTAAGTGGTGCCTATATGCTGCAAATCGGCTTTGAGCGAGGCAAGGCGCTGGCGATTAAAATTTCCCGAGGAAATGAAAACTTCCTGCGTATCAGTGGTGTTATTGGTGTCATCCTTGGCCTAATGCTGCTTTCTGCGCGTTAACGATGTAGGTTCCCATGTCTTCTACCGATTTAATCATTTTTGACTGCGATGGTGTGCTGGTAGACAGTGAGAGTATTGTCTGTCGCATATTGGCAGAGGAGATGAGCCGGCTCGGTATGCAGACGACTGCAGAGGAGCTGGATGAGCAATTTAGTGGCCGTCCTGCCAAGGACTGCCTGGTTGAGATTGAAAAGCGCTTTGGCGGGCCACTACCCGATAACTACTTTGGCAATACGGAACGCCGTATCCGCGAGGCCTTCCAGGCGGAATTGCAGCCGGTTGTGGGGATTGAAGGCCTACTCGAGCAATTGCAGCAGATAGGCCTACGCAGTTGCGTGGCCTCCTCTGGCTCTCACCAAAAGATGCAGTTGACGCTGAATAAAACCGGTTTGTACGGCTATTTCGATGGACGAATCTTCAGTGCAGAGGATGTATCCCGAGGCAAACCCTGGCCGGAGCTGTTCCTGTATGCGGCTAAGGCCATGGGGGTGGTGCCGGAGCGCTGTTTGGTTGTGGAAGATTCAATTGCCGGCGTATCAGCTGCTGTGTCAGCGAGGATGCGAGTGGTTGGCTACAGCGCCCACCCGGTGCGCGGGCCACAGCTGGAGCAAGAGGGTGCCCGGGTGGTCACCGATATGATGGCGGTTTTAAATTTTATCTAAGTGCACGTGATTTCTGCAATGACTGTGTTTGAGGCCTTTCTTGTCCTGAGGTTACGCCTACTACGCGTAACCCTTCCTTGAAAAATCAAGCAGTTAGATACTGGATTTGCAGCTTGTCCCCTCTTTTTCCAGCTAGCAGACCACCTAAAAATACTGTCTTCGCGGGCTGCCAAGCGGCGTTTCCATTGTTCTACACTGAATTTGACGTCGAGAAACCGGAAACTTACCTATGGCGGGTAAATTATTGTCTGCCAGTTGCCTGACCCTATTGGCCATTACCCTGGCGGGTTGTCATCAGTCCGAATCCCCGAAGAAATATACACTTGAACCTGTCGATGGAATACAGACAGGTGACAGTGAAAAAACGGCCCGTGAAGCGGCGCCCTTTGCCGATGAACTGGTGAGGTTTTTGCGGGGAAACAGTCGGGCCAGTGGCGATACTTTTCGTTTGCGTCTGGAGTTTCAACCCGGTGGTTTTGCTCCTCGTATAGAAACTATTGCCGACCTGGAAGCTCTATTGGTGATCATGCGTGATTTTGTCGATATGCGCATTGCCATTGAAGGGCATACCGACAACGCAGGTGACGCCGAGAAAAACTTGAGTTTATCGCAGCGCAGGGCGGACTGGGTAAAATACTTTCTGATAGAGCGCGGTGTATCTGCTGACCGAATGGAAGCTCAAGGTTACGGCGATACCGACCCCATTGGGGATAATGAGACCAAAAAAGGCAAACGGGAAAACCGCCGCCTTATGATTCGGGTATTAAATTTTGACCATATTCCCAGCCAACTGCCGCGGCGCTAGCGCACGACAGTGGGGGGTTAAATAGTAAAGTCAGTGTTTAACTGAGGCGGTTCGACTCAACTGGAGAGTTTCGTTAACTCGTCAGTGGCGCTTGCCGGGCTTTCTACGGGTTTGTTGGAAAATATCTTTTTCATTAATTTGCCCCCCTGGCGTAGGCCAATAATACTCTGCGCTGTCAGCATACCGGATATCATGGCGCCTGCTACTCCACAGCTCATCACATCTTGCCCAGTGAGGTAGAGCCCTTTTATACGACTTTCGGGTCTCAACCAGGACTGCTCAAAGCGACTGGGGTCATGGTCGAGCCCATAAATCTCCCCACGAGGGTAGAAGCAGAAATAATCGGTGGATAATGGGGTGGAAAGCTCGTAGTAATCGATCTCTCCACGCAATTGCGGCAAATGCTTGTAAAGATGCTCCAGTAAGCGCTGACTGAAGGCTTCCTTCAAGGTTTCATAATCGTCGCCCCGTTTACCCCAGGGTTTGTCGTGCCACTCGGCGAACCAATCGTAGTTGGCCGGTGCCACGATTTCGATAGTGGCGCGGCCTGGGTAGCGCTGGGTAAAAGTCGGGTCTTTGGCGGATGGGAAAGAGATGTAGACCAGAGGTATTTCCTTATCCTGGTCACCGATAAAGGCTTGCATATCTTCTTCATAGCGGTCGCTGGAATAGATCCAGTAGTTGGTTTTGGGCAGTTTTAATTCTTCAGCTGTTTTTTCCAAACCGATATATAGACAGAGGTGCGACATGGAGCGATTAACCGTCTCCAGGTCGCGGATATAACCCACGCGCTCGCTGGTACTTCGCGGTAGTAGTTTTTCAAAAGTATTGAATACTCCCGCCCCGGAGACTATCAGGGGTGCCAGAATCTCATGGCCATCAGACATTCTTACGCCGCGGGCCTGGTTGCCATCCATCAGGATGGTTTCCACCTTGGCGTAGGTGAATACATCACCGCCACTGGCCTGTATCTGGGGAATAATAGTTTCGGATATTTTGCTGGCGCCACCAACAGGGTAATAACCGCCATACAGGTAATGTTTGGCGATCAGGGCATGAATAATAAAGCTGCCCTCGGATGGGGTCATACCATTATCGCCCCACTGCCCGGTAAGCACAGAAATCAACTTTTCGTTGCTGGTGATTTCACCGAGAACCTCGCGAGTGGTTTTATTGAGCCAGGTCGGCTCGCGCAGCTTTCTCCACAGGCGAATGACAGGCCCACACCAGTTGGGCAAGATTTTCTCCATCGCCAGTCGCTGCATGGCTTTGGCGACCACATTCAGCCGTTGCAGGTATGCCTCAATATTGGCGCGCTCATCGGGGAAATGGCTTACCAGCTCATCGATAAACTGCTGGCGACCGGCCTTAAGATCGTACTGCTCCTCACCGATGCAGATACGATCATAGGTATTATCCATCGGCGCCCAATGGAGCTGGTTATTGGTGATAAAGTCAAAAATCTTGCGAGTCATGGTGGGGTGTTCGCCCACATCGCCAATATAGTGGACCCCGACATCCCATTCATAGCCGTTGCGGTCATAGGCGTGGGTATAGCCTCCTGCAGTGTAATGCTGCTCCAGGACAAGTACTTTCTTGCCCATGGCGCTGAGCATCGCAGCACAGGTGAGGCCGCCGATACCGGAACCGATAATAATGGCGTCGTATGTGCCTTCCAGGCGACTGGGACGATAGCGCCGGCCAATGCGCAGCCGGCTTGGTTTTGGAGCACTGCGCTTCTTTTCAGGGGTCTCTGTCATGATGGCCTCGCCACTTTTATTTTTATCCCTCAACCATAGCGCTCTCTATCAGGCTATGCAATAAGTTGCATATTAATATTCACTGCTAACATGTTAGGTATTTTTATATGATTCGTATACACTTTGTATATATTGCATATCAAGGTGGAAGTGATGGGCATCGTCAAAATTTCTGATGAGCTACACGATGAAATTCGCAAGGCCAGTACCGTGATGGCCCGTTCAATCAACTCCCAGGCTGAATACTGGATCAAGATTGGGATGTTGGCGGAGCTGAATCCGCAGTTAAGCTACAGCGATCTGTGTAAAAAATTACTGCGTAACCAAGTGTTAACCCTGGAAGAGTTGACACGTGACTGAGATCAAAATAAAGACTCCCGATGAACGGCAGTTGATGCGCCGTTCGGGCCAATTACTGAGTCGTGTCTTTGCCATGTTGGATGCCTTTATTCAGCCGGGCGTCTCAACGATGCAGATCAATGATCGGGTGGAGGAATTCATCGTAAAGGAACTCAATGCCCGCCCTGCCAGTAAAGGGCAATATGACTATCCTTATGCCCTGAATACATCGGTCAATGAGGTGGTGTGCCACGGTATGCCAAATGACAAACAGATACTGCGTGAGGGGGATATCGTCAATGTGGATATCACCCTGGAGAAATCCGGATATATCGCCGATTCCAGTAAAATGTATACCCTGGGAAAAATCTCTCCAATCGCAAAAAAACTGGTGACTACTTGCTATGAGGCTATGTGGGCTGGCATTAACACGGTAAAGCCCGGGGTCACATTTGGCGATATTGGACATGTGATTCAACGCCATACTGAGCACAAAGGATTTAGTATCGTGCGGGAATACTGTGGTCACGGTATTGGCCGGGAGATGCATGAAGCACCTCAGATTCTTCACTTTGGTCGCCCAGGGACAGGAGAAGTGTTACAAGAAGGGATGATATTTACCATTGAGCCAATGATTAATCAGGGGAACCGCAAGACCAAACTTAAAAAAGATGGCTGGACGGTAATAACCCGGGATAAAAAGTTGTCGGCCCAATGGGAACACACCGTACTGGTGACAAAAAATGGTTATGAAGTCCTGACGCTCAGGGAAGAAGAAAAGCTCTAGACACTTGGTTGCTATCTCAGCGCTGAATGTTGTATGAAAAGATAAAAACTCAGCGCAGTTAATCTGGCGGTAATTAATACTGAGTCTAAAAGAAAGAATATGCCATCATTTAGGCTGATTTATATGGGACAGCCCTGGATTGGAAGTAATCTGGGGTGGTTGGCAGAGCATACAGGCAGAAGGCTTTCACGTGGATAAATAGGAGGTCCTGGGTGTGCAGTGTCTTCGATGTGGGTAATCACGCAGATTTGGAGCGTTTCCTCGATAGCTACGGTATTCGGGGTGCCAAGCACTTGATTTACGGCCGGCGTCGGCGGCCAACTCAACAGGTGTCTATCGTTACAGCAAGGAAGGGCAGCCCGGAGATTGAAAGTGCGATCTGGCACCTCTATCTTGATCGGCATGGCGATACCTGGCGGCCCCATAAAAAATACTGGTCTATCAACAGTAATTGGAAAAAACTGGACTCCAGACCGGAATATCGGAAGTCCCGCTGCTTAATTCCCGCCACAGCCTGGGTGGAAAGCCAGGGTGGCAAGAATCCGGTGGAATTCAGTTATGGGGTACCTTTCTTCTTTTGTGGTTTATATAAGACTTGGGGTAATTTATTAAGCTGTTCAATTATTACTCTGGATTCCCACCCCGCAACCAAGTGCTACCATGAAAAATCACTGCCGATGATTGCACCGGCTAAAGATGAGTTCATAAAAGCTTGGTTAAACGGTGGAGATAAAACCGCAGATTTTACCCCTTACCTTAATCCAATGATTGAATATTCAGGAAAAACCCTAAGCGTACGCCCTTTGGCAAAGGCGACTTCTACCGAATATATAGGTAAAGTGATTTCCATGATCGAATATTAGTCTTTTTCATTTTATGGGTCAGGTATTAATTTAACTTTTTCACTGCAGATTGAAATCCTGGCGCACATGGTCTATCAATCGATGTCTCGAGCTTTTGATTCTCTCATGAGGGGCAAATAGTGAGCTGTGCGCGTCCAAAAGATCTACAAAATAATTGAGCTGCTGTATTTGTTGTTGAGATAAATTGTCATATTCAAGTAGTTTATTGATCTCCATAGTAGCGAGTTCCTTTGCAGCGATATCCTCCGGTAAACCGCTACGGGTACACAAGCCATAGGTTCCCTGGATAAAATATCCCCACTCCTCCCCAATATGTTCATCAATTCCCGATGATAATTTGGGATTATTGGATTCATAGCCCAGGTTATGCAGCTGGGTAAGTTTGGCTGTATATCGATCGTAAAAATGTCGATAAATCGCCTCTAAATTTGCTGTTACTTTAATTGCCCCGATCCAACTGCAATAACCCTTCGCATAGTATTCAGTGTCCTGTTTTTGGTTATGAGGCCCCAAAAATGAGTTACAGTTCAGCTGGATATTGAGCTGATAAGAAGGCTTTGGCATTACGCCCTCACTCTGGTAACCCTGTAATTGTTGTTCGCTGATCTGGGTGGCCTGAATAAGCTGCTCTCTGGTCAGAAAGTGCTTATTCAGGTAGTTAACCAATTCCACTGCATTCACTCCAAGCTGTAAAAATCAGATGGAATTTTAGCCTTGGCTGAGCTCTATGCTTCGGCGGTCATCGTAGTATGCTGATTTGTTGTGCTGGATTCGGGTGGGTTATTCCTGCAAAAAGAGAATATCGGTTCTAATAATATATTTACTTCCGCGGGTGATCGGTGTGGAGCTGTGAATCCGGTGCAGGGGGTGCATACCATGGGGAAAGCACAACACCGCCCCTGCTGGAGTGCGGATATCTATATCCGTTAGTGAACCCTGGTTTGGCTGTTTGAGCGGATCATCTGCATTTACCCGAAAACAGGTTGCGCCGCCGTCAAAGTCATCGTTCAGCAGAATCAGGAATGTCATTTCGCTATAACGATCCGGGTAGCCGTTAGTGATTAGTTTGTTATCTATTACCTTGCTGCCGGGCCAGGCGCCATCGGTGTGAAACTGGAAAAAATCTCCCTCGCTGTACCGATAAAAACGGAAGCGTTGGTTGATACCAACGGCCGGCCGGCCGCCAAAATAACCATTGGGGTCCTGCATCAGGCCTTGGCACCGCTGCCAGATCAAACGCTCGGTAACTTCATCTACTACCCAGGTGAGATTGTCATTGTGGCGGACCTCCCGGGGCAGGGAGACGGCTGCATCCGGTAAGTATCCCACAGCTTCACTGATATCGATCAGCCGTTGGCATTCCTCCTGTGAGAAGACATTGAGTAGCTGAAAAGCCCCGGGTACTGAGGCGATATTCCGTCGGGAAACCAGCCGTGGGGATTGCTCTGCCAGGGCAACCGGGTTTCTACTGTGGGTGGCCCAGGTTGGCAGGGCTGGGTGCTCTGCACCGGGCTCGCGGGCGATAACATAGAAGTCATCTGTATGGGTGATTGTTTCAATAGTTTCAGTCGTGGACATCGGTTGTACTTCTGTAGAAAGTTGTCAAAAAGCTTAGCGATTTAATACGGTAATCTGGGCGAATTGCCGGTGCCCTTCCGCGCCGCCGTGAAAACCAAAACCACTCTGCTTGGCGCCGACCCAGGGCGAGCCGCCTGCGCCCTGATTAATGCCAATCATCCCCGCTTGCAGGTGGCTGGCGACTTGCTCGGCCTCTTTGCTTTCACCAAACACCACCGCGCCGAGACCATAAACGGAGTTGTTGGCCCGCTCGACCACATCGTCTACCGAGCTGAAGCGGTCGATAGCTACGATAGGCCCAAAGGTCTCGTCATCTTCCATCGACATGCCTGGTCGAATCCCACTGATTACTGTAGGGGGAATAAAAGGCACCTGAGGATTTCGATCACCCAAAAGTAGCTTTGCGCCTTTATCCAGAGCATCGTGGATATGTTCCACCACCTTTTGGTGTTGGCGCTGATTAACCAAGGGGCCGATATCCACCTGGGGTTCCTGCCATCCACCGACACGATATTGTTTCGCCAGTGCCACTACGGCATTTTCGAATTGATCTGCGATTTTTTCGTCGACATAAATACGCTCTGTAGAGGTGCACATCTGGCCTGAATTCTCGAAGCTGGAGCCCACCGCAAATTGCACGGCCTGGGGAATATTGGCGCTGTCTAAAACGATCATGGGATCGTTACCCCCCAGTTCCATCACTAGGCGTTTCAGTGCCGGTGCTGCATTGGCCATAATTTTCTGGCCTGTTGTTCGCGATCCGGTAAAAGCTACCATATTAATAGAGGACTTCACCAAAGCCTCGCCGGTTTTCCCATCGCCGTGGGCAATTTGTAAAACACCTTCCGGCAGGCTTTGAGTCAGGGTTTTCACTAATAAATCGGCCACCAGGGGAGACTCTTCTGATGGCTTTAAAATAACAGTGTTACCGGCAATCAAGGCCGGCACTATCAGGTTGTTGGCCATGGCCAGCGGGTAATTCCAGGGAGAGATCACCGCAACAATACCCAGGGGCCGGTACTGGATTTCGCTTCCGCTATTGCGCTTGGTGCGCAGAGCCTCGCCGGCATCTCCGGCCAACCAAGCCCCACCCCTGACCACGCCTCCGGCTTCATACTGAGCGCGGCGGGAATCTTTACCCATTTCGCGGCTGATCAATTGCGCCAGTTTTTCTTCCTGGGCCTCCAGTGCGGTGTAGGCTTTTTGTAAGAGTCGCACCCGTTCCTGTAAGGGATTATTTGCCCATATCTGCTGAGCTTTAGCGGCTCTCTTCACCAAGTTTTGAATTGCCTCTGTGTCACTGACGGGCACGGAACCAATACTCTCCCCGTTTAATGGGTCGTACGAGTGAAGGGTGTTTTCCATTTTTAATTCTCATTGATTTTGGCCACCCAATAAGGTGGCCAAAGGTTTTACAGAAAAGCTGTTCGGTTAATGTTCAAAAAGCGCAATCGTGCGAATTTCCAGGCTGGTTCTGCGCGGTGCACTGGCACTTCCCGGCAGGTCAAAAGCACAGTGTGGAACGCCGGTCACATCACCACGGTGCTGGCTGTCGAATACGCGCAGTAAAATGCCTTCGCCAGGCTGCATATTGCTAAACCAGATCCAGCGGTGGACGGGATTTGAACTCAATACCGAAATCTGCCCTTTGCGCTTCGGATAAATTAATCGCATATTGTGGAAATCACTGGCGGCGACAGTACGCAAGTCCACCATGGCCAATGGGGACTCCTGTACCGGGCGCAATAGGGGCAACCACAGGTTAATAAATTGGTAGCGCGGATAATCTGAGGGTTTGTAACCTCGTGCCTCTAGGGTCTCTTTTAACTGGCGCTCTGCGGACCAGGGTGTGTAGTCGTTGTGCACCAATTTCACCGGGGATCTGCGGCTGCGGCTCAGCTCAGGGGTCGCATCACTCGATGGCTGGGCACGCAACGTATGGTCAAAGGTCAATACTTTTGCCGCGCCGAGATGTGCGCCTATCCACGACTCGATCGCCGGGTACCACTGGGTGCGAATTAACTGGTCGCGCTCCTCAGGAGTGGGACTATTCGCAGAAGGCATGTCCAGGGCGTTTAATGCACCATCCAGTTGGTGCAGGTTTATACCCAGCATTGGGCGTACCAACTCAAAACCCTGGGTATCCAGGCGAAAGCGCTCTCCGGCCGTTTTCAGTGCGCGGCCATCGTATATATGAACCTGCTGGGAAATAACGTTCTCGACCAAGCTAGCAGGCCCCGGGCCCTCTGATCGCTTGTCGTAAACCAAGTCGCTACTGGGGTCTGCGTAGTGAATGATCGCTGTAACTAAGTGCTCCTGAAAAGAGGATCGGGCTGCATTCAGCATGGTGAACTCTCCCCCCACCGAAGTGGATGCCATATGGGCCAATCTATGCACAATTTTAGGGTCACTCAGATACAATGAAAACCAAGTAACAGTTGTGAGTGATACAGGTTTGAGCAGGAACCACCGTGTAGACCCGCTGGAGAGGCTTGAGTTGCGCCAACTTCGCTTAATGAGCGCTATCTTGCGGGAACTGAACCTATCTCGGGTGGCAGATCAGCTGGGTGTGAGCCAGCAAACGGTCAGTGAACAGTTAAAACGCCTACGGGAAATCTTTGATGACCGCCTGTTTATTCGCACCAGTAGCGGTGTTATACCCACGCCCATGGCCGAGCGCCTGGCGCCTAAATTGGATGAAATTCTTAATAATGTCGCGGCACTGCTGCGCACTGATGAGTTTGATCCTGCACAGCATCGGGGCATATTTACGCTCAGTGCAACAGATTTTGAGCAGCGAGTGGTGCTGCCGGGCCTCCTCAAGCAACTGCGTCAGCTGGCTCCGGGGATAAAAGTGGTGGTACTCAAGCTGGAGATTGATCGCATGGCCCAGCAGCTGCAGACCGGGGAAGTGGATCTGGTTTTTAGCACGCCGGGGTTTGTGCCAGATAACAGTCCCAGCATGTTGTTGTATCGAGAACACTATGTCTGTGTTAGCTGTCAGCACACAGATAGGCGGCTCAGCGTCAGTCAGCCTTTGGGAATGGAAGAGTTGGCCGATCTGCCACAATTGGTAGTATCCCCCTCCCGGGGAGACTTGCGCGGTATGGCAGATAACTGGTTCGAACAGTTTGGCCTGGAGCGCAATGTGGTCTTGTCTGTGCCTTCTTTTGCCGCAGCGGCCGAGTGTATCGCCTCCACCAACACCGTCGCCTTTTTGCCCTCGCGTCTGCTGCCTGATCCCCGACTGAATACACTGCTTATTGTCGAACAGCCCCCCGGATTTGATGTGATCGCAGCTTGGCACACTCGCAGTGGGCAGGACCCTTTGCACAAATGGATTCGCACTCTGTTAGCACAACAATTTCCCAGTAATTAGTGAGGGAAGCAGCACTGCTAAACTTGAGCGGGCTAAGGGTTCAGGTAATGGTCGCCATACGTGTAGTATTTTTTCTGCTGATATTTTTTAGCTTTGCCGTTTCCGCTCATACCGATTTTTCCGAGCAAATGGGTATCCCCCATTTATTTGCCAAAGATGCATTGGTTGAGGGAATAAAAAGGTGGAATGTACCCTTTCAGAGGGACGCAAGACCCACTGCTGGATGATTACGATAAAGGCAGAACCCAAACATAAAATGGGGCCCTGGTGCCCACGCACTATTGTCGATCCGATTACCGCCGGTGGCATGATGTTTATCAAACAGCAGATAGTCCCGATTGATGGGCCTTTCGTTAAAAATTCAGCGACCTATTTCTCTGATCCGAAATGGAGCCTATACGACCCCAAAACCGGGACGATAAAGGTGACCGATTCCAAGCAGGCCTGCGAAATGGCTGCGCGGCCGGATGTGGCGCCGCAGTACAATAATTACTGTGTGGAATGCCTGGCCAGCTATATGGGGCCAGACTTCCAGACCCGCTACCTGATTCCGGTGCAGCCTAGCAAGGCAAAATCCAAGCAGCGGCCCGATCCTTTTTCCGGATATGGTGTTGCCTTTAATGGGGTGAAATTTGATATCAGCGCACCGATTGGGGCGATTCTAGGGGCGCACACCCTGGCGCCGGTGGATGCCTGTGGTGGTCATGTTAATCCCCATGTGGGCTACCACTACCATGCTGCGCTGGGTTGTAGTCAGGCCTATCCCTCCGCCGCGAGTCATGCGGCTATCATCGATGGCTACCTGATCTATGCACGGGAAAATGCCGATGGCCGTGAGCCCGATGATTTGGACGAGTGCTGCGGCCATGAATTCGCAGATCTGGGCTATCACTATCACGCCAATCTCGCCGCAGAAAACGATATCCTGCACTGTCTTAAGGGGGAGAGAGGTTGTGCCCTGCAAGGAAACCAGAGCCAATGCGACTTCTCCCGCCGCGGCACACCGGGCCAGCAAAGGCGCTCATCGGAAGGGCCTGAATAATCCCATAGTACCCAAGGCCCGTTTTTTGCTTCAAACAGTGGATAGGTTCGACGGTCCGATGATTTAGGCTTGTTACCCTGGCAAAAGTGGTATCGAACAACCGCTATTTATACCCCGGACTTGATCTGACCGTCAGGTTTCCTTCACGGCCTTGGGACATAATGCCTGCGGTCCGATGTCTTTCACTATGTTCTTCAATGCGGAAGCCACCAATGAGTAAGGGTACGAACTTCTATTTGATCCGAATGGTTGAATCCCTTGGTGTGCTGGTGCGCACCCGCTTGTGGATGCAGATAGTGATCGCCATGGTCCTGGGACTGACCACCGGCCTGCTGCTGTCGCCGGAGGGGGCGGCATTGGTAAGCCTGGATCTCAGCGCCGCGCTGGCCAGCTGGTTCAAATTACCGGGTTCTATTTTCCTGAATATGATCCAGATGGTGGTGATACCGCTGATCATGTCCTCAATTATCCTGGGGCTCAGCGGCAGTGGAAATGTCAGCCAGCTCAAGCGTGTAGGTTTGCGTATAGCGCCCTATTTTGTTGTCACTACTGCCGTTTCGGTGGTTATCGGTATTGTTCTGGTCCAGATCATCCAGCCCGGTGATTTTATCGACGAGTCGCTGCTCAGTGTCGCCACCGAACTACAGGCAGCCAGTGCCCCACAGCTCATGGAGTCAAAACCCCTACCGGAACGTATCGCTGAGCTGATCCCCGCCAATCTCAATGAAAGTATCGCCATGCGCAATATGTTGCAGCTGGTGGTATACGCGATATTTATTGGTGTTGCGGTGATACTGCTGCCGCAGAGGCAGCGGGAGTCAGCGGTTTATGCTTTCGGTATTATTCAGGAAGTAGCACTCAAGGTCGTTGGTTGGGCCATGCTGTTTGCGCCGCTGGCCGTATTTGGCCTACTGGCCGATATCGCCATTCGTATCGGTCTTACCGCAATCCTGGGAATGTCTGTTTACGTGGGCACCGTGATTCTGGGGCTGCTTATACTCCTCAGCTTTTACCTGATTATTGTCGCCTTTGTGGCCTCAGTGGGCCCTATCACCTTTTTGCAGCGGATCAGTGGCGTGCAGCTGCTGGCGTTTTCCACCTCCAGCTCCGCCGCCGTGATGCCCCTGTCCATGCGCGTTGCCGAGAGCCCCCTGGGGGTAAAGCCCTCCATCGCTAAATTTATTGTGCCGTTGGGCGCCACAGTAAATATGGATGGCACGGCCCTTTATCAGGTTATTGCGGCAGTTTTTTTAACCCAAGTCTATGGTATCGATCTGACAACCGCGCAACTTATCGGCTTAACAGTGACTACTGTGGGCGCCTCTATAGGCTCGCCAAGTACTCCCGGTGTAGGTATTGTTATTCTCGCGACTATCCTCTCCGGAATTGGTGTGCCACCGGAGGGTATTGCTTTGATTATTGGTGTAGACCGGATACTCGATATGTGCAGAACTGCCGTTAATGTCACGGGCGACCTCACGGCTTGCTTGGTGATGGATAAATTACTGGGCAGCGACCGCCTGGAGGAAAGTGGCCCCCAGACTGCTTGAAAATATTCCCCAGGAGGAAATGAAATCGAGATTAGTGGGAGCCTTGCAGGATTTCCAGAGTCCGCGGGTCCTGTTTGCCTTCATAATACTCCTCTAAAACTTGTATAAATAGATTGTCAGTGCCGCCTGCGGCGTGAGTGAACAGGGTCATACAGGATCTGACCTTGATGGCATCCAGGCTACCGAATATTTCCAGGGCGCTGAAATCTTGCAGGTTTAACAGCGCATGACAACATTCTCGCAATCGTGGACCCAGCTGAGGATGCTTTAGGTAAGCCTGTGCCTCCCCCAGGCCTGCCACTCCATATCTTTGTGATGTAGCGCTGTGCCCAAGTCCTTTTATCTGTGGGAAAATATACCAAATCCAGTGGCTACGTTTGTGCCCCTGTCGTAACTCTTGCAGAGCCTGTGTATAAGTATCGTCTTGTGCCTGGCAGAAACGCTCTAGGTCAAAATAATTACTCATAAAGGATTTCCGTAAAAAGGCATCCATGTTTCACAAGAAACAAAAGCCTAGCATGAATACCTATTGGGCAGGCTACAGGGCCCATGTTCTGGCTGGCTGGAGTAGTAAAGAGGTAGCACTTGCCTGCCAAGCAGCTGCTTTTGAGCGGTGCTTACTCGTGGTGATAATACTCTGGCATATTACGCCTTGTGCGACGTTTAGATTCTTTAAGATGAGTTAAATGAAATGGAAGGCGGGGTTAACCACCCTTTTGTAGTTAGTAGCTTAGGTTTAGCTGTACTGCAGAATCATCCAAGAATTATTAAAGTTACACTCCTTTGCGTCACTTTCCTTAACCCAGATATAGAACCTGCCACAATGTTGGCTCGTAATCGGCATCCATGCCTCACAGGATCCCAGGTGCAGTATATTTTTCCTTCTGTCTTTTCAGTAAGTTGAACAAGTCTAATTTAAACGGTGGGCAATAAAACCCGTATATCATCAGGTACCGGCATAGATTTCCCAGCCCGTTGGTCTACCCAAACAATCTTAGCTTCACCGGTGGTGTATAGTATGTCGGTATTGTCCGCATCTCTGATTTCATAATAGCTATTAAAGCTGCTGCGGCCGGGAGTGCCACCATACATGCTAATAGTAATGTTGGCCGGAAATACCAAAGGTAAATTAAAATTAGCTGAGGCATTCAGTAATACAGGGCCATCTCCTTGATTACTGCTGAGAGCACCTGAGTTACATACAGAGGCTAACCAACTACAGCGACACTGCTCAAAGTAGGTGAAGTAGGTGGCGTTGTTTATATGACCAAAGGCATCCATATCACCCCAGCGAACGGCTAAGGTTTCCTGGTGTAGAAGATTGCGGGGTGTGTCACTCATTGTCATTATACTTAAATCAATAGTAAAGCTGTTAATTGTAATGGGCTGTCGGGGTTATGAGTAGGTTTATATTTTATATTCTAAGTTTAATACAAGGTTGCCAGAAAAAGTCAATATTAATTTTTTCTTACTCATTAACAGGAGTTTGATCGAAGCTTATTTTGGTAAGCTACTAGGGCGATCTGGATTAAATCTATCTAAAATAGTTTGCGAGCTTGATGTTAGTAAGGAGCATCCTTATCCCTAGGTTACGGTAGTTGACTAGTAACCAACACTTCGGACAGCTTTAAGGGGAAAATAGGTAGGATCCATGGACAAATACTGAGAAAATAAGGTTCTCACTTCAAATTAAAACAATACCTGCCCATGGAAGATGTAGTAAAAACTGTTTTCGCTAAAATGTCCAACATTAAAAGGCCACAAAGGAAATTCATGCTCACACTGTTTGCTGTCCTGATGGTATTTCAAGAGAAAGCAACCTATCTAAACATGGGGCAGATACAGTTCTGCCAGTGGGAGACGCTTTCGTAGATGGTCTGGTAGAAATTTTGATTTCGCCCAGGTCAATAAAGAATTATTTACACAAGAATTTCCTTACAGTCAGGAGCGCGTAGCGGCCATAGATGCACGTATTGTATGAGGGATTCTATGTTGGAAATAAATAGAATTTTTTTCTTTTAACTGCTCCTCGGATTTTCTCGCGGTTTCAATGTTTCTATAGGATAAAATTCTATACTCAATATCCACTAGTTGTTCCAGCACTTACTTACGTTTCTTGATGTTATTCCTAGTGCCACAACCAAGAGGTTCAGGGAGAAGTCTGGACATCCGGTGGGCGCAGTTTTCACTCGAACCGAACAGAATAAGCTGACCTGCTTGTTTATTTCGCAAATCATAAACACCTGGCCCGAAAGGAGCGATGAGAAAATCATTATTACATGGGGCTGGGAAAGATTTCCAATTTGTCCGTTCGTCCATGTGGTTGCCTCTATTACAAGTACCAAGTACCATTTCTCTGATGATTGGGGTTGTTACAGATTTAAATCCACTTAATTTCAGCAACACTTCGGACAGTTTCATGCAGCTATAGCCCCATAGTCACTGTACCGCTCGT
>NZ_JALBWM010000064.1 GCF_023895975.1 Microbulbifer okhotskensis | reverse complement strand
ATGTGCGCTCCGGCTGCGCCGATGAAGAGTCTTTCCAGCAGGAATATATGTGCAATCCGGCCGACGATAATGTGGCCTTCCTGGAATACGACTTGATTGCCGCAGCGGAATATCCCGCACAAATCCACTGGCAGAACATGGAATCCGGGCGTCTCTATGCCGGCATTGATATCGGCCGCAAAAAAGATTTGACCGTGCTGTGGATACTGGAGCAGCTCGGTGATGTGCTCTATACCCGCCACGTCGAGCGATTGCAGAATATGCGTAAGTCGGACCAGGAAAAAATCCTCTGGCCCTGGCTGGACCGCTGCGACCGCATTTGTATTGATGCCACCGGCCTCGGTATCGGCTGGGCCGACGATGCCCAGGATAGATTTGGCGAGCACCGGGTGGAGGCCGTCACCTTTACCACCCGCGTCAAAGAAGCCCTGGCATACCCGATCCGCAGCGCCATGGAAGACCGCCGCCTGCGCATTCCCCATGATCCCAAAATCCGCGCGGACCTGCGCCAGGTCACCAAGCAAACCACCAGCGCCGGCAATGTACGCTTTACCGCCGAGCGCACCGCCGATGGCCACGCCGACCACTTCTGGGCCTTGGGCCTCGCTATCGAAGCGGCTTCCCAACCCAGCGCTCCCATCGAATACCAATCCACCGGGCGCCGCAGCGCCTGTGCCGAAAACCGTCTCAGCACCACCGATACCGGCTTCGGCACAGTAGCCGGCGGCAGCAATTTTGGAGGCTTCAACTAATGGCCGACTTTGAGCAAACCGCGTCCGGCATCCTGGTACCCGCCAACTTTGCCGCTAAACCCACAACCCGCAACCCGCGCCCGGAAATGCAGGAAATCGCCACCACCGCCGATGGCCGCGATATCACCCGAGGCTATACCGACCCGCTCACCATCCAGCCGGCCCAGGATTCTGTGCTGCAGGTGCGCGGCGGTGGCGATTATCGGGTGTATCAGGAAGTGCTGCGGGATGACCAGGTAGCGAGCTGTTTTAACCAGCGCTGCCTGGCGGTGATCGGCAAGGAATGGGCCGTGGACCCCGGCGGTAAAACCCAAAAAGACAAAGCCGCAGCGGAGCACCTGCAGGAGATGCTGCACCATATCGGCTGGGATCGCGTCACCAAGAAAATGCTCTACGGGGTTTATTATGGCTTTGCCGTCTCCGAGGCCCTCTGGGCGCGGGATGGCCGCCACATAATGCTTAACGAGGTGAAAGTGCGCGACCGCCGCCGCTTTGGTTATGACGGCCTGGGCCGCCTGCGCATGAAAACTTTCAGTGCCCCTTTGGGGGAGTTACTGCCCGAGCGAAAATTCTGGGACTTCGCCACCGGCAGCGACCATGATGACGAACCCTACGGTCTGGGCCTCGGGCACTGGCTCTACTGGCCCGCCTGGTTCAAGCGCAATGGCCTCAAATACTGGCTGATCTTCCTGGAGAAATTCGGCCAGCCCACCGCCAAGGGTACCTACGCCCCCAACGCGCTGCCGGAAGAAAAAAACAAACTGCTGCAAGCACTGTCCGCCATCAGCACCGATGCCGGTGTGATAGTGCCGGAAGGTATGGCCATAGAGCTGCTGGAGGCCGCCCGCAGTGGCACGGCGGATTATGTCAGCCTCTACGACCGCATGGATGCCGCCATCGCCAAGGTCTGCGTGGGCCAGACTGCCTCCTCCCAGGGCACACCGGGGCGCTTGGGCAATGATGAGCTGCAGAGTGATGTGCGCCTCGACCTGGTAAAAGCCGATGCGGATCTGGTGTGCGAAAGCTTCAATCGCTCTATTGCCCGCTGGCTTACCGAATGGAATTACCCCGGCGCCCAGGTGCCGCGTGTATGCCGCAAAGTGGAACCGCCGGAAGACCTCAACCAGGCCGCCGAACGGGATAAGAAGATCGTCGATATGGGCTTTAGGCCCAGCCTCAAACATATTCAGGACAACTACGGCGGCGACTGGCGCGAGGTAGCCCCAGCACAGCCTCCAGCGCAACCAACCTCACTGGAGCCCGCTGCCGAGTTTGCCGAGGATGAATTACCGCAAACCCCGCCGGATGCCCTGGCGATACAGCTGGAGCAGCGCCTGCGGCCCATCACCCAAGACTGGGGCAACCAGCTGGCCCGGCTCCTCGATGAGGCCACCAGCCTGGAAGACCTGCAGGAAAGGCTGGTGGCGCTGGCGCCAGAACTGAGTCTCGACGACTATGCCCGAACTATGGCTACCGGACTGGAGGCAGCCCAGCTGGCGGGGCGCAATGATGTGCAGGACGAGATAGCCGCCCTGGAGAATCCATAATGGCAACTGCGGCGGCCTACGGCAGTCTTTCCTTCGAGGAACAGATCCAGTTTTTCCAGGGCAAATACCCCAGTATCGATTACCAGCGCATTCGCGGCGCGGCTCATGACCGCGCATTTATCAGCGCCGGCGCCCACCGCATCGACCTGGTGCGGGATCTGTACATGATAATTTCCAGGGCTATCCGCGAGGGGATGACGCTGCAGGAATTCCAGCCGGATTACGAAGCGGTACTGGATCACTACGGCTGGGAACCCAATGGCGGGCGCAACTGGCGCGCCTCGGTGATCTATCACACCAACCTGCGCACCAGCTACGCGGCCGGCCGTTATGCCCAGTTACTGGAAGTGAAGGACCGGCGCCCCTACTGGGGATACCAGCACAGCGATGCGGTACAGCATCCCCGCGAGCAGCACCTGGTCTGGGATAACCTGGTGATCCATGCCGATGATCCCTGGTGGCTAAGCCATTACCCGCCCAACGGCTGGGGCTGCCAATGCACCGTAATCGCCTACAACCAACGCGACCTGGAGCGCATGGGTAGGAGTGGCCCGGACAGAGCCCCAGCGATTAAACAGCGCAAAATCACTTTTAAAGGCGTAGAGATAAAGGTACCGGAAGGCATCGACCCCGGCTGGGACTACGCCCCCGGCCGCAGCAACATCCAGCAGCAAATACAGCGCATCTTGGAGAAAGCCGAGGGCCTGCCGGAGGGCTTGGCGGAGAGCCTGACCGTTGAGCTGATAGAAAACCTGGACAGTGGGAACTGATCATGGCCGGTGCGAGAATTGAACTGGACGCGCGCGAGGCCAGCAACACCCTCAGTGCGCTGGCGGGTAGCTTGGAAAACCCCGCGCCGCTGTTGCGGGATATTGGCGAATACCTGCTGCAGGTCCACCGCAACCGCTTCCGCACCCAGACCTCCCCTGAGGGCGTGCCCTGGGCCGCGCTCAGCCCCAGCTACCTCAAACGCAAACCCAAGAACCAGGGCAAAGTGCTCACTTTGAGCGGCCTCCTGCGCAATACCCTGCGCTACCAGGTGCTGGGTACAGAATTGCTGTTCGGTACAGATCGCCCCTATGGGGCCGTCCACCAGTTTGGCGCCGCCCAGGGCCAGTTCGGCAAAACCAAACGCGGCAGCCCCATTCCCTGGGGACATATTCCCGCGCGCCCCTGGCTGGGTACCAGCGCAGAGGATGACCGCGAAATCCTGGCTCTAACGCGGGATTACCTGGAATTTGCCACTGGCGCCTCAGCGCCCCTGTAAGGCCCTCAGCCTCCCAGGGCATCCAACGATAGCCAGCGCACCCCGTTTCGCCGCTGTAAAAGCTTTATAAAACCGTTTACAGGGCAATTACCCGCAACCCGCACCGGCATCTGCATAAATTCCCAGCCTGCCGGTTTTGCCCGCGTACAAAAGACCTCACTCGCCACCGCCCCTAAGCTGGCCCCATTCAATCGAGACGCAATGGGAAAACCAGTGAATCTGGAAATTTTCAAACCCGGCACCTTTACCGATGTGAGTGGCAAAACCCTGTCATTCAGCCAGGCCGATATTCAGTCCACCAAGGACGCCTACGACCCAGCGGTATTTCGCGCACCACTGGTGGTTGGACACCCCAAGGTCAATGATCCCGCTTATGGCTGGGTGTCCTCCCTGAACTTTGCCGGCAGCGTCCTCACCGCCGAGCCCGACCAGGTAGAGCCGGAATTTGCCGAGATGGTGAATAGCGGCCGCTTTCCCAAAATCTCCGCCAGCTTCTTCCACCCACAATCCGCCAACAATCCCGTACCCGGTGTCTGGTACCTGCGTCATGTGGGTTTTCTCGGTGCCGCCGCACCGGCTGTGAAAGGGTTAAAGGAAGCCAGCTTTGCCGACGATGGCGAAGGCATTTTCACAGTGGAATTTGCCGGGGCCGACTTCGCCGACAGCTGGCTGGTGGGCCGCCTGATGCGCAACCTGCGCGACTGGATGCTGACGAAATTCGGTGACGAGGATGCCGACAAGGTAGTCACCGATTGGATGGCCCGCGACGCAGAGCAACTAGCAGAAACATCACCCAGTCCCGACTTTGCTCAACCCGGCAGCAACAACACCCCAACCCCACAACCGGAGGAACTCCCCGTGGATGACCCCAATGGAAAAAACAAAGCCGCGAGCTTTGCCGAGCGTGAAAACGCCTTGCAAACCCAGCAGGCGCAACTGGAGGCCCGCGAGCAAAAGGTGGCGCAACAGGAAGCGGCAGCGCGGGAAAAGGAGATCGCCAGCTTTGCCGACCAACTGGTGGACGGCGGCAAACTGCTGCCCCGCGAGCGCAATGGCATGGTGGCCCTGTTGGCCGGCCTGGCAGATACCAACCCCCTGAGCTTTGCCGAAGGAGATGGCACGGTTGAGAAAAGCGCACCGGATTTCCTGCGGGATTTCCTCAATGGCTTACCCACCCGAGTGGATTTTGCTGAGCGGGGTGCCGCCGAGGATCTGACGACCCAAAGCGCCAGCTTTGCCGCACCCACCGGCTATTCCGTCAACCCGGACAAGTTGGCCCTGCACAACAAGGCGCTGGCCTACCAGAACCAGCACAACTGCGACTACAACACCGCCCTGGCAGCGGTGAGTTAATCGGGAGCCCCCCATGCAATCTATTTCACTGCTCACGCTCACTCTCGCCGCTACGGCCGCGATCAGTGCCGGGCGCTTTGTTGCCGCTGATGGCACCACCGCCAGCGCCGGCGGTAACGCCCTCGGCGTGTCCCGTTGTACTGCCGGGGCCGGCGAGGATTTCCCGGTGGATGTCATAGGCACCACCCAGGTGACCGCCGCCGGCGCCATTGCCGATGGTGCGGCTATCGAAGTGGGTACCGATGGCAAGGCCATTACAAAGTCCTCGGGCATCACCGTGGCCCGAGCCCTGCAAGCCGCCAGCAGCGATGGCGACTCCATCGAAGTGCTGTTAATCGCCAACTAAGGAAAGCGCCATCATGACTCAGATGAACAACCAACAGGTGCGGGTGATAGACCCAATTCTCACTACCCACGCCCAGGGCTACCGCCACCAGACCCATGTGGGTATGGCTCTTTTCCCCCGCGCTCCCGTCGCAGTAAGTGGCGGTCAGGTACTGGAGTTTGGCAAGGAGGCATTCCGACTCTACAACGCCCGACGCACTCCCGGCAGCAGCACCAAGCGGGTGCAGTATGGCCATGCCGGCAAGCCCTTTGCGTTGGTACAGGACTCTCTTGAGGGAATGGTGCCTCGGGAACATCTGCGCGATGCCAGCCAGGTACCCGGCATCAACCTGGGCCAGCGGGCTGTCAATAACACCATGGGCAGCTTGTCCCTGGCCCTGGAAGTTGAACAGGCCGAACTGGCCCGCAACCCGGACAACTACGACAACGACCACAAGGTGGATTTGGCCTCCGCCCAGTGGAGCGATGATGCGAATAATCCCTGTAAAGATATTCGCACTGGCCAGGAAGCGGTGCGCGAGAGCATCGGCATGGATGCCAACAGCCTGGTGCTCTC
Source organism: Microbulbifer okhotskensis (assembly GCF_023895975.1). Classification (GTDB taxonomy): domain Bacteria; phylum Pseudomonadota; class Gammaproteobacteria; order Pseudomonadales; family Cellvibrionaceae; genus Microbulbifer; species Microbulbifer okhotskensis. The sequence goes on along the minus strand of NZ_JALBWM010000064.1, from coordinate 18,049 downwards.
TGCTAAAGCCTTTGCGGCGATGCGGGAAAACCCCTATGTCCTGGAGCGTTTCAAATACACCAGCAAAGATTCCATCACTGCCGCCATGATTGCCGCTCTGTTGGATATCGACAGTGTGGTGGTGGGCAAGGCGGTCTCTGCCGATGCCAATGACAAATTCAGTGATGTCTGGGGTACCGATGCCATCCTCGCCTACGTAGCCCTACCCAGCGGCGACAACAGTGCCGATGCCGCTGAACCGAGCTATGGCTACACCTACACCATGGACGGCCATCCCCTGGTGGAAGAAACCTATTACGACAAAAACGCCAAGAGTTGGATCTACCCGGTGACCTATGAGCGCAGACCTGTGCTCTCCGGTATTACCGCCGGCTACTTGATGCGCAATGTTGGCTGATTCCCAACCTGAGTAAGGGGTGGCGGTCGCTTTCGCTGGCACCGCCACGCAGTCCCTGATCAGCGAATCAACCGGCAAACCTTGGGGGGGGTAGATAGTCCGGGGATGGAGTAGGAAACCCCTCGCTTATTTCACAGCAGCGGCAGCCGCCGCGAACGGAGAAACCCGTGAGCAAACAGACTTACCAAGTGCGCCAGCCCTGCAAAGTGGGTGGCGAAATTATTAAATCCGGCACCGTCAACTGTACCCCACAACAGGCAGCGCCTCTGCTGAAAAGCGGCAGCCTTATCGCCGCCGGTATCAGTGCCGACGATGGCGAAATTTCCATGGAAGTCTTCGTCGAAGCCGTAGCCCAACTGGATACAGAAAACTCCGAACACTGGACCAACGCCGGCGCGCCGGATATCAAAGCCTTAAACAAAGCTGGTCTGAAAATATCCGCTGCCGAGCGGGACACTCTCTGGGCGCAGGTCGATAAAGACTGATGTATATCTCCCACGCACAACTGGCCGAACGCCCAGGCGCCCGCGAACTGGCCGAAGTCGCCAGCCCCGCCCATGAGGCACTGGTGGATTACGACCTGATGCAGGCCACGCTGTTGGGCGCAGATCGCAGCACCTGGTCCGCAGCTGAAATCATCGTGGCAGACAACGCCCTGGTGCGGATTGACGACGCCATCAGCGATGCCAAATCGGTGATTGATGGATTTTTAGGTCGCCGTGGCTATCTGCCACTCGATCCGGTACCGGGCATTGTCACCACCTGGGCCAGGGCTATTTGCCGCTATCTCCTGCACCAGGATCGCGTCAGTGGTGAAAGCGACGACCCCATAGTGCGGGACTACCGCGACGCCCTAAAGCTGCTGCAACTCACCGCAGACGGCAAGTTTTCCCTGGGCCTGGAGGATACCAGCGCACAGCAAGGTATTGGCCAGCCGGCCACTACCGCTAGGGCCAGTAAGTTTCGGGATAACCTGGCAGATTACTGATGAACGAACCACTGGATACCGCCGTTATCGAGCAACGCCTGCGCGACCAGGTGCCGGCGCTGCAACTGGTAGGCGGTGCCGCCGATTATGCCGGGGTCAAAGACTTAAAGGGCTTCCGTCCCGGCAGTGCCTATGTGGTGCTGGCCCATGAGGAGGACTTGCCCGAACCCTCCGGGCGCCCCCAGCGCCGCCCCAGCGGCAACCAACAAGTCAAAGCCACTATCGGCGTCATCGTCGCCGCGCGCAATTACCGGGGCAAAACCGGCAGCGAGGCACTGCAGGAAGCCAAACCGCTGATCGGCGCCGTACGCACCGCACTGCTGGGAAATTGGATTCCCGGCGACCAATTACAGCGCCCGCTTAAATGGCTGCGCGGCGATGTATTGGACCACGACCGCAGCACCTTACTTTGGATTGATGTTTTCTCTATCACCTATTTCATGGGGGACACCAAGGCATGACCGACAAAAAGACTGCGCCAAAAAGGGTAAAAGTCACTCTTATTGAGGCGCACACGCACCGGGGCCGGCCCTTTAAAGAGGGCGACGAAATTGAGGTTACCGAAAGTCAACGCGACTGGCTTATTGAGCATAAAAAAGTCGCCGCATCAGGCAAATAAGGAGCTGCAGCAATGCAAGATTTTTCCCTACAGGGCAAGGTATATCTGGGCGAGCGCCTGTCTAACGGTAAGCCGGGCAAAATGCACTGGGTCAACGATGCCGGCCTGCTGAATATTACCGCCAGCGTCAGCTCGGAGAATCGCCAGGAATCCTACAGTGGCCAGCGTCTCACCAGCGCCACCCTGAACACCGGCACCGAGGTCAATTTCTCCCTGACCCTGTATCACGCCACCGCCAGCAACCTGGCCCTGGGTCTCTACGGTACCGAGCGGGTGGTAACCAGTTCGACAGTGACCGACGAAGCCATCCCGGAAGTGGAGACCGGGGATTCGGTGGTATTGGATCGCGGCAATATATCCAGCCTGGTAATTACCGATTCCAATGGCACCCCGGCCACTTTGGCCGAGGGCACGAATTTTCAAATTGTTTCCAGTCCCGGCGGTGTGCTGGAATTTTTGGATGTGGCTTCTTTTACCCAGCCGTTTAATGCCGACTACTCCCACGGCGCCAGTACCGACATCACCATGTTCACCCAGTCCCCGCCGGTGCGTTACCTGATGCTAGATGGGGTCAACACCGTAGATGGTGCCAACGAGCGGGTGCGCGGGCGCCTGTACAAATGCAAATTTAATCCGGTGAGCCAGCTGGATTTAATCAACACCAGTTTCGGCGAACTGGCGCTAACAGGCACTGCGCTATTCGATCCTCTGTCCGACCCGGATGAAGCCCTGGGCGGTTTCGGCCGAATCGAGTTGCTGGAGTAGCCCATGGCCAAAAAACTGGAAAAAAAGGAAACCGCAGAATCCCAGGATGACCTGGAGATTCTGCACCCGGAGCGCACGCTAAATATTGCCGGCGAAAAAATTACCGTGCGCGAGTATGGCTTTGTAGAGGGGCTGCGCCTGCGCTCATTGTCGGCACCATTTCTCAAAGCACTGCACCAAGTGATGAGCAGCAGCCAGGAACTCTCCCTGGAAGCGGTGCTGGATATTATCGCCGACCACCATGAAATCACACTGCAGCTAATGGCCGTTGCCATCGACCGCGAAGTGGAATGGCTGCACAGCCTTAACGACACTGAGGGCAATCTGCTGATGATGACTTGGTGGGCGGTGACCGGCCCTTTTTTTCTGCGCTCTGTGCAGCAACGCAGGATCGCGGAACTGGTCGCGGACAGAGCGCAAAAAACCGCACCCGCTGGCGAGACATCTACACCACCCTGATCGCCAACGGGCACCCCCCGGAAAAAATCGGCAGCTATACCGAGCGGCAATTAATGCTCTACTTTGACGCCGCCCAGCGCCGCGAACGCTACCAGCGCGCCGGGTATTTCTCCGATATGCGCACCGCCTTTGTCGCTGACAGAGACGATACAAAAAAGCACCTTCGCAGCCTGACTAAAGACTAAGCCAGCAGCATTCGCCGCTGGCATTTTTGCCCCTGTTCAAAAGACTGTTCCTCCCGCACTCGCCATGATGCCCCCATGGCACAGCAAAACCTTGAACTCGCCCTACGCATTCGCACCGATTTAAAGAATGCAGCCAAGCAGCTCGACGACTTCGAGAAAGAGCTGGATGGTATTTCAATAGCTGCCGCTGAGGCAGATGCCAGCCTGGATAAAGCCACCGCCCCGCGTAAAGCGGATTCTGGTGGACAACTAGAGCAGCTAGAAAAGGATCTGGAAAACGTTTCTGAGGCAGCCCGTAATGCGGGTGCGGCTTTGGAAAAGACAACGGCTGTAAAAGATAGCGGTACAGCTAAGCAGCTGGATCAAATTGAAAAAGAGCTACTTGATGTTACGACTGCGGCAGCAAAAGCCAGTGCAGGCATTAAGCAAGTATCCGCATCTAATCAGACTTCTGCGACCACTAAAAATACGGCAGCGGTGAAAGCCAATAACGATGCTATGCGTGATGGCACCATCTCCGCCGGCCAATACAAACAGGCCATGCGCCAGCTGCCTGCACAGATCACCGATATCACCACCAGCCTGGCTTCCGGTATGCCCGTGTGGCTGGTGGCCATCCAGCAAGGCGGCCAGATCAAGGATTCCTTCGGCGGTACCCGTGAAGCTGCCAAGGCCCTGGCCTCCACCATCAAACCCATACCGCTGTTGCTGGGCAGCCTCGCCGCTGCCACCGCTGCCGTGGTACTGGCCCATGAGCAGGGCGCGGCCGAGAGCCGGCGCTATACCGAAGCCCTGACTCTGAGCGGCAACGCCGCCGGCACCAATAGCGATCAGCTGGCGGAAATGGCCAAGCGCCTTGATGCTGTGGTGGGTACCCGCCGTGCCGCTTCGGCGGCACTCACTGAGATTGCTTCGGCCGGAAAGTTTACCGAAGCGCAAATGGAACAGGTCGCGCGCACCGCATTGAAAATGCAGGACGCCACCGGCAAGGCCATCAGTGCAACGATAGATGAGTTTGCGCAGCTGGCAGCTGATCCGGTCGGTGCCATCGAAAAGCTGAGTGAGAAGTACAACCACCTGGATGCGGCAGTCTACGCCAATATTGCCGCACTGCAGGCCCAGGGCCGCGAAATGGAGGCTGTGCAGCTTGCGTTCGATACCCATGCCGATGAATTGGAGAGCCGCGCCGGTGAGCTGGCGGAAAATATCGGCCTGCTGGAGCACGGCTGGAAACTGGTAAAAAAAGCCGCATCCGAGAGTTGGGATGCAATGCTCGATGTCGGCCGCGAAGATACCCTGGAAGAAGAACTGGAGCGGGTGAATAAGCGTATCCAGCGGCAGCAAGAAATTTTACGCGGCCGCCGCCGAGGAGAAACCACTACCAGCCTTACTGAACTTCAGGCCGAGCGCACCCGCTTGCAATTGCGTATCCAGTTCCGCAATGCCATCTCCGCTGAACAAGCCGAACGCGCAAAACTCAATAAGGAGGCCATTGCGGCCATGAAAGAGGTGGACCGCTTGGCGGAATCCAACCTCAGTAATGAAGAGAAGCGCCTTGCAGCCATCAAGGAATATCAAAAGCAGCTGAATAAAATCCGCCAGGCCAACCCCAACGACGCGCGTCTGAACGAAGACACTATTGCCCGCAATATTGCCGGCATTAATGCCCGCTACGCCGACAAGAAAAACACCGATCGCGAAACCAAAAGTCTGGAAGCCTTTGTTGCCCAACTGGAGCGCCAGGCGGAAGTCCTGGGCAAAAGCGCTGCAGAAACTCGCGCATACAATATTGCCGAAAAAGGATTAAGCGGCGAATTACTGGCCCGCGCCCAAGCCGCTAATGCCGCTATTACTGCCCAGGAAAAACTTAACCAGGCAACGGCAGACGCCAAGCAACTGGCAACGATTGAAAACCGCTTGCTCAGCTTGCAAGGCCGTACTGCCGAAGCCCGTGGCAATGACCTGGAAAACCAATACGCGAAATTGCTGCAACGCCTGCAGGCTCGCAGCGATACCGCCGGCATCGAGCTGGTCAACAGCTTGATTAATGTGGAAAAAGCCCAGGCACAACTGGATGAACTCCAGGCCCAGGTGGCCCGCGTATTGTCCGAACAAACCCGGCAAGAGCAATCCATCCGCACGCAACAGGAATCCGGCCTGATTACCGAGTTTTCCGCCCGCGAGCAGCTGCTGCAACTGCACCGCGATACCGCCGATCAGGTGGATGCGCTGATCCCCAAAATGGAAGCCCTGGCAGAAGCCACCGGCAACCCCGATGCCATTGAGCGGGTGCGGCAATTAAAAGCGGAGATTGAGCAACTGCGCGTTACCACCGATCGCTATGGCTCCGTGGCCCAGAATGCGTTCGAAGACAGCATCACCGATGGCCTGGTAGACCTCGCTACCGGCGCAGCCAGCCTGGGTGATGTGATCCAGGATGTGATCGCCTCTATTGCCCAAGCCCTAGCCAGGCTCGCCGCAGAAAAGGCGGCCGCACAGATTACCCAGATGGCAGTCACTGCAGTCGGTGGCTTTGCCGATGGTGGCTTTACCGGAGTCGGTAGCAAATACCAGGTGGCCGGTGTTGTTCACGCCGGCGAATACGTACAACCGGCCCACGTAATGCGCGAACCGGGTGCCATGGCCTTTATGGAAAATTTCCGCCGCGAGGGGATGCGCTCCCTGGAACGCTTCCGTGGCTATGCAGAAGGCGGCCCGGTTGGCCTGTCAGCCACCAATTACGACAGCCCAGCGCAAACCCTCGCCGCCAATATGCCCGCGCCGATTGTTAAGCAGCGCCTGCTACCGGTGCTCGACAAAGATTTAATCTCCGAAGCTCTGCGCGGACCCGAGGGCGAGGAATTAATCGAACTACATATCAAACGCAATCCGGGCAAGTTCCGGCAGATGTTGGGGGGCTAATGAGTATTTATCAGCAAGGTGTGGCAACCAATCATATTGATTTACTGGACCAAGTAGTTCGCCTGGTAACCGGCTCCGGTGTGGTCAGTAATTTGAGTTATTCCGGTACCGGCAACGGTCAATTACACAACCCAGACGCTCACCCCGCAGCGGTGACTGAAAGCTGGAGCATCACCTGCACTGATGCTACAGCCCCCGCCATATTTTCTGTACAGGGCTCTGTCTCGGGTTTGCAGAGTTCGGCAACGGTAGGCACCCATTACGATAATGCCCTGGTGTTATTCGACCTGTCCGCCGGCGATTCTGATTTCCAGGTAGGGGATAAATTTGTGTTTGATGTAACCGCCGGGGAAATGCCTGCAGATGAACGCTGGGAGGTTTTGAGGATTGGCGGCGTGGCTGAAATTTCCGCAAGCTCTTATCGGGTAAATTACGAGCCTTGGCAATTACTCAAGACAGGCTACAACGTTCCGACGAACCCTTGGGCAACTGCATTAGGCGAACACTCCAACTGCTGGGTGGGCTGGAAGTTTTTCCGTCCTGCAGAAATAAACCGCCTTGTCATTCAGTGTTCCAGTACCAACAGCCAAGCCCCAAAAGAGTTCTCTTTGGAGTGGTCGGATGATGGTGTGAACTGGAATACCCGCGAAATATTCAACGGCTATACATGGGCCAATAATGAGACCAAGGAACTGACGATTACAGGAGAATCACCAGGCGCCAAGCTCTATTGGAGAATCGTGATCACAGAGAACAATGGCTCAAGTGACACGACTTCACTACAGCGTATTAGTTTTCCTGAATTTCAGGACACAGCTGATATAAATTTTGGGCGTCTCCCCGCAGTATGGTTACGCGCACCAGGACTCACCGGGAATGGGCCAGCTTACATTGCATTTCAAATTTATGATCGCCCCACGGATGACTACTACAACTGGGCCATAAACATAGGCACTGGATTTGTACGAGATGCAGATCAATCAAGCCAGCCTGGTGTTGAAGCTGGCGCACTACCATTGTGGAATCAAGACATTGCATATAAGGCAGGTGTAGACGGGCAGCATATAGAATTAGTTGTTCAGTTTGACACTGTTACTTTTCCTTTATATGTGGGTAAATTTTTACCCTATGGTACCCCCGGCCAGTACCCGTACCCTGCAATTATTGCAACGCCTCTAAGCCAGCCGAATATGACGAGGTACTCGCATAGTTCCGTTATCCTCCCGTTTAAAGGTAATCGGGATCAACTGAAAATTAGAACGACTTCGGGGGATTGGATAAACCCCTATGCTTGGCCGTACAGTAGTGAGAAAACCTTTCGTGATACCGGGGGCGAATATCCATTACTCCCCATCGTTTTATACGACACTGAAAATACCTATGGCACCTTAGATGGTATGCATTTTATTACCGGCTTTGATAATGCCGCAGGAAATACCGTCTCGGTGGAATCAGAAACCCATACAGTTTTCAGTGATGGCGCCTTGACCGGGTTTAATGATTACTACTGTATGAGGACACAATAGTCATGGCGTACCAAACCGGTATTGTGAATTCCGCCGTTGACCTACTGACTGTGATTCAGGGCTTTGCACAAAATAACGGCTGGACTTTAAATGGCAGTGTTTTACAAAAGAGCGATGCCTATATCAAACTCACTGCCAACAGTGACGACGAACTGCAAATTACTGGGCTGCGTGATGGATTAAGTTCTGATCCCGATGCCTGCCCAAGATATTCCCGCATTGCCTTTGATACCGGCCTCTGGCCCACCAACGCCGCTTACCATATTGCCGCGTTTAGTAACCCAGACACACTATGGGTCACAATGGTATCCGGTGTTACCGACCATTGGCATCTGGGCTTTGGCACTTTGGAAAAACTGGGTAACTGGACTGGCGGCCAGTGGTTCCACGCCCAACACAGCTCAAGTAATGCAGGCAACAACTGCTATTCGACGGTGCTTGGTGGCACCTATTCAATGTGGGGTGGAGATACTGCGCGCGAGTGTGCATTATTCTGGTCGCAAAAGGATGGAAGATCCTGGGACAGCCAGAGCCATATTAGTAAATGCTCATATTTACACTGTGAATTGCGTGGATATGTTTGGGAGTCCACCTATTCAGCCAATGATAAATCGGACTTAAATGCTGTTCACGGCCCGACAATTTTTAGACCCATTCACTGTTCCAACCCAAATAAATTTAATGGTCAAACCATACTGACACCATTCAATTTATTCTTACAAAATACTGATGGCCACTATATGAGTATTGGCCATGTAGGCCATCTTAGATTTGTAAAACTCACCAACTACAATCCCGCCGATATTCTCACCGTAGGCAGCGAACGCTGGAAGGTCTTTCCTTGGCACCGTAAAGACTCAGCTGTTCCAAACGGTAAGGAGCCTAATTATAACGATGGCAGTTTTTCCACGGGGGTCCTCGGTATAGCTGTACGTTATGACGGGCCTTGAGTGTGGTTGAATTAACTGGTTTTTTTCAAGGCCAGCCGCAACAGCTGGCAACTGACCACCTCAATGTGGTGCCGCTTGATACACTGGGGGAGGCGCTACATGAGCAGCGTGCGGTTGCGGCTATTCCCCCAGGTAAAACAGGCTCGATAATTCGAACCCCACTGGAGTCGATCAGGCGCAGTTTGTCCGGCGCCAAGGTCAGCAGTTTTACCGAGGACTTTTACAACCAAATCCACATTACTCCAGCCAGATTGGATGTAGGGAATATTTCCAATGCACAAACCCACCAAGTCACTGTCTGGAATGCCTACCTGGAATCCCACACGCTCAAGGATTTAAGCAGTGAGAATGCCGATGGCATCACCATTGCCGGACAAGTCAATCCGCCTCTGGTATTCGGCGCATTGCAGGAAAGGGAGTGGGATCTGCAGATATTAACCGATGGTCCCGCCGTAATCAGTGCCGAAATTACCTGGCAATTTGCCAGTGGGGATTACGCGCTGCTGACTATTTCCGGCAACCGGGTAATGGCCTGGCCATTTGCCCCAGACTGGAGCCAGGGTGTGCATGAAATGCTGGAATGGCTCACCGATATTTTGCCCAGCCGTACCGCAGTGGAGCAGCGCCGCGCACTGCGGGAATTTCCCCGTCGCTTTTACAGCTTTCAAACCCTGGCCACAGGTGCCGAACGCACCCGTTTGGATCTAGCCCTGTACGGTTGGGGCGCTAGGGTTTGGGCAGTGCCCATTTGGCACGATGTGCAGCTGCTAACAATGGTGGCGGCCGGCAGTGAGGAAATTACATGTACAACGGAATACCGCGATTTTGTAGCAGGTGGAACTGCGTTGCTGCTGGGGGAAAACGCCAACCAATACGAGGTGCTTAATGTACGGGCAATTCAATCTGACCGCCTGCAGTTAATCGACCCGGTGCAAAATCACTGGCCCCAGGGTACCCGCCTGTATCCCATGCGTAATGCGCGCTTGGTGGCCCAACCACAAATGCAAAAACGTTCCGGCGCAACTGTGCGCGCACAAGTGGAGTTTCTCCTGGTTGAGCCCACTGACTGGCCTACGGATTCATTACCCAGTTATCGGGGTTGGCCGGTGCTGGAAGTGCCGGCAGCGGAGAGTAACGATCTGAGCAGCAGCTATATTCGCCTACTGGATGCTCTCGACAACGACATCGACAACCCGGCAATCAGTGAGCCCATAGAGCTGGGGCTTTCCCTGCAGTCCCACCGCTGGCTCACCCAGGGCGCTGGGGAGCGCGCCGCATTACGCAGCCTTTTTTATATGCTGCGTGGTCGGCAGAAATCGGTCTGGCTGCCCACGGGAATGGAAGACCTACAACTGCTAGATCCGATTCCGACGAACAGCAGCAGCCTGGATATTGCCCACGTTCACTATGTGCGCCTGGTTGCGCTATCTGAAGGCCGGCGGGATCTGCGTATCGAACTGCGTGACGGCACCACCTGGTATCGCCGTATTACCAATTGCGCAGAGGTGGACAGCCAAACGGAACGCCTTGCCCTAGACAGTCCATTGGATCGCGCCATCGATCCCGCAGAGGTACGCCGCATCAGTTTTATGGCCTTGGTGCGGGCCGATAGCGACCGGGTGGAACTGAACCATATTACCGATATTGAGGGCGCAGCCTCGGCCCAAATTCTATTCCGTGGGGTACGTGATGAGCTTTAACGGCCGCGAAATTTCCATCGACGATGGACAGCCGGTGCGCCTGTATGAATTTGTGCTGGGGCCCCAGCGCTGGCTGTATACCAACGCCCAATTGGGTGTGGCCCACAACCTGCAAACCTTTATCAGCTGCCCTGGTATTTCCGACGATGGTATCCGCCAAACCGGCGAGACCAGTGCCGACCTGCTCACCATCACTGCGCCCTTAAATTTTGCCCTGGTTAACCTCTATCAGGTTTACCCACCGTCCACACCCGTTAGCATCACCGTGTATGACAAGCACCTGGGCGAAGACGATGCCCTGGTGGTGTGGGTGGGAGAAATTGCCGATGTCACTCGCCGCCGCGATCACCTCAATCTCGTATGCGCGCCTTTGTCTTCCAGGGATACCACCGGGCTGCGGTTGACCTGGAGTCGCCACTGTCCCAACGCATTGTATGACGTGACTTGTGGTGTGAATAAAGAATTGCATCGAGTGGATTCTGTGCTGGCAGAGGTAACCGGCCTAACCCTGATGGCCTCGGAATTTGCCGCTTTCAGCGATGGACATTTTAGTGGCGGATTTGTCGAATGGCTGTCTCCCACTGGTATTTTGGAGCAACGCGGTATCGATAGTCACAACGGAACCAATATCACACTGTTAGGTGGCAGCCTGGACCTGGTTCCGGGGCTCGAACTACGTGCCTATCCTGGATGCGCACGAACCATAACAGAGTGCACCACAAAGTTTTCTAACTCGCTGAATTTTGGTGGCGTTCCCGGAATGCCTGGCAAGTCACCATTTGATGGCGACCCGGTTTTTTAAGAGGGCGAAAGCGTGAATTTCTTGATACAGATCGCCGTGATGGTTGTGGCATCTTTTGTGGCTTCAGCATTGGCCCCCAAACCTCCACGACCAAAGCCCGCATCCCTTAATGATTGGGACTTTCCTGTGCCGGATGAGGGAACCCCCCAGGCAGTTTTTTTTGGTGATTGCTGGACCAGCAGTTGGTGCGTACTGGGTGTAGGTAACTATCGCACACTGCCCATCAAAATAAATAGCGGAGGTAAAAAGTGAGCGATGAAATATTGGTGATCAAACCTCACCATATCCACTTGGCTGGGCTTTGTATTACCGGCGCACGTCCCTGGTTTGCTCACCACAATTTGAGCATGAGTGACTTGCGAGCAGGGCGTATTACTACGGCAACCCTGGCATCCACCGGCGATGCACTTGCGCAACGGGTTATCGATGCTGCGCATAGGGAGGCGCAAGATGGGAGGGAGTAGCGAGAAGCCAAAAGTTACGGCCTACTATATGGGCATTCACATGGGGTTAGGCCGTGGGCCTGTTGATGAGCTAGTCCAGATTCGTGTTGGCGATCAAGTTGCTTGGAGCGGATCGGCCACATCAAGCCAACAAGTGTATATCGACAAACCCATGCTATTTGGCGGAAAGGAACGTGAGGGCGGTATTCAAGGTAACCTGGACATTATGATGGGGGAAGCCGATCAAGTCGCTTCCAATGGATTACGAGGGATGTATAACGGGGAAACACCGCCCTCATTTTGGTTATTACTGATCCAGGCACTGCGTGACAAGGTATCTCAAGGGGATACTGGGCCAGAAGATCCGGTGCCTGGTTTTCGGGGTATGTGTACCCTGTTTTTTGACGGACTAATTTCTATCACCAACCCATATCCAAAACCTTGGAAAATGCGTGTTAGACGCACGCTAAAGGGATGGGAAAATGATGATCCCTGGTATCCGGAAAAGGCCCAGATACTCCTGATGGATAGTGCTATCCATGCAATGAATCCAGCCCATATTTTGGTTGAGTGTTTAACTAACCGTGGCTGGGGCAAAGGGTTGCCACGAGAGCGACTAGATGTAGAGAGCTACCAGACCGCAGCTGATCAACTGTATTCAGAGAGGTTTGGTCTATGTCTTAAATGGAGCCGCCAGGACTCTCTGGAACAGTTTATTCAAACCGTGTTGGATCATATTGGTGCCGGACAATATATCAGTCGCCGTACTGGTTTATTGACCCTTAACCTTGTGCGAGATAATTACGATAGCGATGCACTCCCACTGTTTGATTACAGTAACGGTTTGCTTTCAATCGAGGAGGAAACCCTGGCCGTCAACGAAGCGGCTCCCAGTGAAATCATTGTTAACTGGCATGACCCCATCAGCAACGAAGACCGCCAGGCCCGCGAGCAAAACCTGGGCGCTATCCAAGCAGCCGGGGCGATTTTTTCCCAAACCGTTAATTACCCAGGCATACCCACCTTCGCGCTGGCCTGTCGCGTGGCGCAGCGGGATTTGCGCGCAAACCTGGGCCTGCGTCGTTTCAAAGTACGGATGGACCGACGCGGGTACGACATAGCACCGGGTGGTCTCTTCCGTATCAGCGCGCCCGACAGAGGCATCGGCAATATGGTCCTGCGCGCCGGCCGTGTGGATTACGGCACCCACCGCGAAGGCGCCATCACTATCACTGCACTGCAGGATGTTTTCGGCTTGCCTGATACCGCCTACAGCCAGGAACAGCCCAGCACCTGGCAACCTCCAAACCGGGTTCCTCAGGCCGCAATGGACCAGCAGCTATTTGAAGTTTCCTACCGTGATTTATGCTTGAAAATGTCTCAAGTGGATCTGGCTAGCCTTGCCTATGATGCTGGCTTTGTCGCCGCCCTGGGCGTGCGCCCCAACGGCATGGCGCTGGACTACAAACTGCTTACCCGTGTAGGTAATGATGCATACCAAGAGCGCGACACCGGCGATTGGGTGCCCAGTGGCGTATTGCAAAGCGATATGGCCCCCTTAGATAGCCAGGTAATCCTGGTTAACGGCGTTGACTTAGATCTGGTAGAAACCGCAACTGCCGCCCTGATCGGCGACGAAATTGTGCGCGTCGATGCGTTGGACACAACCACCAATATCTTGAGCCTATCCCGTGGCTGCGCCGATACCATCCCCAGCAACCACAGTGCCGGCACACGGGTGTGGTTTTACCAGGACTACGTCGCCGGCGACACCACCGAATATCTGGATAGCGAAGAGGTCAGCGGAAAACTTCTTACCCGCACCACCACCCAAACACTCAGCGAAAGCTCAGCCACCGCCAGCACCGTCACCATGGATCAACGCCAGGCACGACCCTATCCGCCGGCCAATGTGAAAATCAATGGAGTGTACTGGCCCGAAAACGCCATCAGCCCACTGACCATTACCTGGTCCCACAGAGACCGCAGCCTCCAGCGCGATGTGCTGGTACCCTGGACCGATGGCGATATAGGCCCGGAAGCCGGCACTACCTATAACTTGCGAATCTATGATGAAGGCAACAACGAAATCCAAAATGATGAGGGCCTGACCGAAACCACAGCCACTGCAACTGGCAGTGGGGGTGGTGGGAACGCCGCACTTCTACATTTTGAGGGCGACGATGGCGCTACAGATTTTACCGATGAGTACGGCGGCCAGTGGAGCGGCACCGATGGAATCAAAATCAGTACCGCCCAAAGCAAATTCGGCAGCGCCTCCCTGTACTGCCCAACGGACAATGGCAGCGGCCTGGACCGTGAAACAGAAGATCAACTGGCATGGGGAACGGGCGATGCTTCTATAGATCTTTGGGTTTATGTCGAAGCGCTAAATGGCAGCGGCAGCCGGGGCATTGTCGATTCCAGATCTTATGGTAATTACAATCAGCCCAGGCCCTGTATTTATCTTGCCACTGATAACTCCATTCGATATTACGTGAATGGCTTAGCCCGCATTACCTCAGCCACCAATATCCTATCCGCTGGCCAATGGCACCATATAGCGCTAAGCCGCAATTCAGGTACCACTAAATTGTATGTGGATGGCGTAGCGGTAGGGAGCTGGACGGACTCCACCAATTACACCCAAGACCGCTACGTTTTAGGCGGAATTAGTGACACAGACACTCTGCCAGGGTTGGGAGGCTGGTTGGATGAGTTCAGGGTAACCAACGGCATCGGCCGCTTCCCCGACGATTTCACCCCACCAAACGCCCCATACACCACCAACCCACCAACAGTGCTGCGCATAGAACTGGAATCCAGCCGCGACGGGCTCACAAGCCGCGAGATCTATAGCCACACGCTAACCATGCAATAAGATTTTTCCCTGGTACAAAGGACCGGGGTATTAATTGGGGATAAGGTGGGCGGGTGAGATCTAAATAAACCGACTAAGCCAACCAACCTAGCGGAGTTGAACCATGTAAGCAGAGACGATAAAAGAAAAGAGAAAATACCCAGCCCTAAGAGTTATCCAGCTTAGGGCTGGCGCAAATCGAAGAGTTGCAAAAGAATTCCACAGTACGCAAAAATTAGAAGAGCTTATTTAGTGCATCAGTAGTCGCGATTTATCGCGCGCGGCTACACCAGAGGGTGAGAAAGGGATTGAGTGGATGCTGTTGACGGATCTTCCAGTTGAAGACTTTAAGCAGGCGAGGGTTATCATTGAGTGGTATCGAAGCCGGTGGGAAATTGAAACCTATTTTCGAGTATTAAAAGGTGGATGTCAGATAGAAAGTAATCGTTTTAGAACAGAGCAGCGAATGCTGAACTGCATTGCGATCTATATGATTATTGGATGGCGACTACATTCGATAACTACACAAGCACGAAGACTTCCTGAAGCACCGTGTACGAGTGCCTACTCTGAAAAAGAATGGCGTATGACATGGATGATACGAGATAAAACTACTCCACCAAATGAACCCCCAAGCATGAGGGAGATAACCCGCATGCTGGCAGGTTTAGGAGGTTTTTTGGGGCGTAAAGGGGATGGTGAGCCAGGGGTGAAAACCGTTTGGCAGGGATACACCAAGCTACTTCATTATATTGAGGCAGCAGAAGCTCTAAATGGACTTAAATAATGTGTATAAAATACAGCAGTGGCGTCTGGGGCGCCTTTGGAGATTTTATGGGTGGGGTTCTGAACCCTATCTTTGCGTTTATGGGGCTGATTGCTCTTTTGCTAACTATTTCCATGCAGAGCGAGGAGCTCAATAACTCTACCAGGGAGCTTAGGAATTCAGCCGAGGCACTTGCCGAGCAAAGCAAATCCCTCGAAAAGCAGAACTTTGAAAATACCTTTTTTCAGTTGGTAAGACTGCACAATGACATAGTTGGAGAGATAGAAATACCGGCTAGCACTACGGGTGTTTTCAAGAGCTCACGTGTGAGCGGAAGGGCGTGTTTTAAGAATATCTATGAACGTTATGAGAATAAGTACAGGTACCATGCTGAGACTGAGGGTGATTCCTGTATAGCTGCACAGAAGGGATATCGAAGCTATTTTGGAGATGTGAATAATGGGTTGGGTCATTACTTTAAGAATTTTTACGTAATTATTTATTTTATAGAAGAAAGCAAAATAGATAATAAAGAGGTGTATATAAGGATTCTTAAAGCGCAGCTTTCTATTTGCGAGGTGGCTATGATTTTTTATGACTGCATTGCAGGTCCAGAAAGCGTAAGAGCTAAAGAGATATTTGAAAAATACTCGTTTTTTTCTGACTTTGATAAACAAGAGTTGCTAGATAGTGTTGCTCACCCGAAGATGTACGCCCCCTCCGCTTTTGGGGAGCCTCTAGCAGTTCATATGACTAAAGACCCAATTGAAAAGCCTGCTGTTGAGTGTACTTGATTGGGTTTGTAAGTGATGTTGGCCTGGCTCTTTCGCGAAAAGTAGGATGGAGCTATGTTTTGCGATTGGCGGAGAAACGCAGGTCAAACAGCTCCTGTGACCCTCTGAGCTGTTTTACTGGTCTTGGGAGGCATTATGGTATTGGTCTGCCTCAACGGCGCTTAGGGGGCACCTCAGTATTTCTTGGTAATTCTGTGCGCTCAAGTAGGCTTCTAAATTGTTTCTTCACTAGTCTTCTGTAGGCTGTACTTCGGTCCACGTCAACCCTTGCTCAGTTGGGATGGCTTGGTAATGACTACTGAATAGTTTCATTAACCTGCTATCTATTAGAGGGTTATTGGTGTATGGGTTGTGGTAGAAAGTAATTTTTTTACCGTTGGGGGATAAGAGGGCAACAGCGCTTATATATGTCTTTCTCACTGGGGATAGCATTTCATAATAGCGCTTACACTCCCTATAGGTCCCATTCTTATAAATTACTTCAGGTTTGCCCGCTACTGCGCTTTTTATGTAGTTGGGTAACATGAAGTCCATTACAGAGAAATCACGATTATCATAAATAACAACTATACAAGGGTGCCCTGTAACTCCATGCTCCTCAAATTGGTAGCTGGCATCTTTTATGCTGTCTTTTACTCTTTTAGAGTTAACTTGGTACGGCTGAACTTCATCATTTTGAATGTTTCTTATGATTTTCTTTTCATCCTTATTTGAATCAAGCCCTTTTACTTCCCAGTAGGAAGACTTCCCTTCCCAGCGAACCTCAAAATCTGGAACTTTATTTTCTTCATTTTCCTCAATTTTTTCATGGGGAATATCAAGACTACTAAGTAGCTCAGAAAGAAGCACTTCAGAGTTATTCATATATCAACCTCCCTCTAGAATCTATACGGCCACTCACTTAACAAGCTTAAGCTTATTGTTACAAGTATAAACTTAAACGCCAGCAATACAGTTGAGTGTTGGCAGCTCAAGAGGTGTGAGCTCCTAACCGGAGAGTTCCTCAAGCAAGCTTTCCACTGTCCAGGCGCTCCAGGTCTTCCCGCTCGCAGTCGATAAGGTTTGCCCATTCATCAGCAAGGTGGGCGCCGATAACAGCCAGCTCTTGGCTGGTGGTTTTGTCCTCGGATATCTGGCTGATGCTCTGGAAAAGGGTGCGCAGCTTGCTCAGTGATTCCAGGCTGAGATTTGCGAGGTCAAGGGAGCGAACAATAAGGTTGTCAGCTTGAGGGATAGATACAGCTGGGGCTTGGTTTGCCATGGCTTGGGCTCCTTGTATAAGTGAGCCGCTGCCCGTGAGGTTCCAATCTC
Source organism: Microbulbifer okhotskensis (assembly GCF_023895975.1). Lineage (GTDB taxonomy): Bacteria > Pseudomonadota > Gammaproteobacteria > Pseudomonadales > Cellvibrionaceae > Microbulbifer > Microbulbifer okhotskensis. Next base: position 562 of record NZ_JALBWM010000064.1, on the reverse strand, counting down.
AATTGGGCGGCGGGCTGGATGGGTTGGAACTACCGCTACAAGGGAACGGCGGGCACAAGGCCCCCCAAACAGCCCACCATAAAAGGGTGAGAATAGGTGAGGTCTCAGGGCACAAAAAAAACCGCATACAGGGGTAGGCGGCTTCGGGTCGCCTTGTAGTTTCGGGGTTCCAATCCCGGTTACGGATTTTGCCGCAACGCCTCCAGTATGCTTGCCCAGTGTAAAGCCTTTCAATGCTGGGCGTCGAATGTGATGCCAATATTTAATTAAGCAGTTTGGCTGCTCAAATCTGGATAGGGCACCCAAAACTATTAAATCACCCCGCGCGCTCATAACAGGCTAACCATTCCTCATTGGTCTGTTCTTGGGGGGGAATAGGTGTTCCCTTATACCCGCGTTCCCTTATTACCGTATTACCGTAGTTTGCATCCCCCGTAGTTTGATTTGGCTGTAGGCCCCGTGGCTGTTGGGGTTGAGCCAATTCCTTACCCGAAACATTTACCCGGACCTTACCCGGAATTAACCCGGAAGTTACCCGGACTTTACCCGGAATATTCACATG
>NZ_JALBWM010000063.1 GCF_023895975.1 Microbulbifer okhotskensis | reverse complement strand
GAGAAATACATCAGCCTATAAACCGTTTAGCTGACACAGAGTTTTGAACACCCTCTTCCCAGATTTTTCCTTGGGCGATGACCCAGCTGCCAAGTGTAGTGCCGCCCATGGTTAGTGAGAAAGTTTGGGGATGTACTCTAAGTGTTGATTAAGTGAAGTATTACTACTCATGCAGTTTACAAGACGTAAAGCTTTCTTTGGCTTCAAGGGTTTTAGCGAGCAGCGTCAGTTGTGGGTGTTTGAGCCTCCAGTCGATATTTTCATGGCGAAAGTCAATATAAGATAAAGCTGAGCACAGATTGATATGGACAAGGCTGAGTGTCCTGGGAAGTGCTGTTAGGTTTTTCTCCAGGTAGTCGAGGGATCGAACAATGGCACTAAGGTAACGTTTCCTCCAAAATTCGGACCTTAATCCTTCTCGTGTGCGTAATTTTTCCATCTGTAAGTGAACCGCAGTATCCATCAGCACGGAGCACACACTGTGTAGGGTTTGTAGTTCCCAATGATCGTTCAAAGGTTGACTGGGGCGACCATCGCCTAAGCGTTTATCCCGGTAGGCACAGACAATTTCGCTATCGATAATTGATATGCCATTGTCCAAACTTAAGAAGGGGACTTTACCCAGAGGATTGCTGCACAACAACTCATCTTCATTATGAAATGGGTGAGAAAAGCGCTCCGTGGCAACGGAGTTTAGTTTTTGCTCCTGCACCAAGATTCGTGCTTGCCTGGCAAAGGGGGAGGAGAAGGTCAGATATAGTTGCACAGAGCAGGCTCACAAAAATTGCCGACCCGGTCAGTGAGCTCTTTGCGACCGCTGGAGTCGAAATTATCCGCGGAAGCGCGCTAGTGTTGCGTTATCGTTGCTGTCACACGATTATATAGATGCTGTTTTAAGTAGGCCCGTTGCTTTTTTAAGCGGCAATAGTGGTCGTCATCAGTCCCAATCCCGCTATCCTGCAGGCCTCTTATCTGCTTGTCGAGCTTGCTATAGATGTCGTTTTCTAGTTTGAACTGAAGATCGTCTTCAATCAGTCGCTTGATGCTCTCAGCGTACTCGGGAAAGTCAACTGACAGCTCGTGTGAGGCAATAGGCATAAGGTACCTCCACATTCTTCGCAATAATCCTACTTTTTATTGTAGGTTCAGTCTTGTTAGTCACAAAAGTACAGGCACCTGACCTATCCGACGGTAATCTTAATTACAAATATCATGGTTTTTGTGGTTTATATAACCAATAGAAATAACTGGGGAAATTGGAAATATTTTCAGTAGTAAATATTCTTTTTTCTAAATTTTTTGGCTGAAAGGGGGGGTAAGTAGGGATTTGATTTTATGTGCCAGTATTGAGCCGGTATAAAAAAGCCCGGCTTCAAGCATGATGGCCGGGCTTTTCTTTTTTAGGCACTAAGTGTTTTTCAGGCAGAAGCTTCCAGTGGAGCAAAGCGCAATTGTCGCCGCTGTAGAAGTTCTCCCAGATAGAGTTTCAGGTAAGCGGCTGCTGCACGTTTCCCTTCTGCTGCCGCATCATCGGTTATTTTCCCAAAGCGGGAATACGACTGGGAGCAGAAAGAGTCGTTGATATTAATGGCGCACATGAATCGGTCCCGCCAATCCTGAGATGGCGGCAATTCGAATTCCCGAGACATATTCTTTATCAAGGTATCTGCCAGACGCCAATTATTTTCCATCTGCAGCTGACGTAGAGCCCAGCTGGACTGGGGGCCAAAATGCACCTTGAGGGCTGCGATGTTTTCCTGATAGTAGCCGCGCACTAAGTCGTAGAGCTGGCAAAGCATATCCTGCCAACTTTCCGACGGAGAAAAATCTGAATGACCCAGCACCACGTCACCAAAAGATTTGTAGTGGCGCTCGGCTAAGGCGGTCAGACTGGCGTCAACACTGGGAAAAAAGTGATAGACAGACGCTGCCGGAACACCTGCTACCTGGCTTAGGTTGGCAAGGCTGATGTCGGTAGAGTCTTGTTCTGTGATTAATATCTCAAGAGCGTCGAGAAGTTTTTCATACTTCTCCCTGCCGTTCTTACGTTGTGGTTTACGCGGACTGGCGGTGTCGCGTCGGCTAATAGCGCGTCGATCAATTTGGTTCAAACTACCTCCCCCTTTAGACAAGCGACACTGGCGTGACCAAGCATACGCTTTACTTCCATGTAAAAATTGTCTTTTGGAATTGATTATTATAATCGTACCAAATTAAGGCGGGCAAGAAGAAGTTGTTTGATTTGTGGGATAGTTCCGTATTAATAAATTTAATTTGGCTAGCGAGAAATCTCTACCAGCCAAATAGAATTTACGTCAATGATAATGTAGCTCTGTCGCTTTACCGCGGAACACATAATATGAGAAAGCGGTGTATGCCAGAATCACTGGGACTACGATAACTGCGCCGACCATAATAAATTTCAAAGACGCAGTGGCACTGGCAGCTTGCCAAATGTTGAGTTGGCCGGGAACGATATCAGGGAAGAAGCTGAAGGCGAGGCCGATAAAACACAGAAGAAAGATAAAAACGACAGTAAAGAAAGGCAGTGCTCTGTGCCGGTCTGCCGGCTTGGGCAGGCGCGCTAACAGGACGTCATTACTGACAAAGGCGATGAAGCATAAGGTGGGTACCAGCAATACAAACATAACCAATGGATAGGTAAACCAACGGTCGAATACCGTGGGATTTACCAGCGGGTTGATGATCGATACAGAAATTACCCCGAGCAGGGTAGCTCTGCCCGCACGGCGTGCCCATTGCACAGCACGTTGTTGCAGGCCTGACTCAGTTTTCAGAACAAGCCAGGCACCGCCAATATAGGCGTAGGCGGCGGTCACCCCCAGGGCGCTCAGGGCTGAAAATAGTTGTGCCGACCAGTCCGGCCGGAAACCGATCACGTATTGGCCCAACATATACCCCTGGGCGAGGCTGGTAATAATTGAGCCTACCTTGAAGGTTCGGTCCCAGGTCAACTTGCGATCGATCGCGGCCTTGGCGCGAAAGTCAAATGCCACGCCTCGCATTATCAGCCCCACAAGCATGATCGCTGCGGGGATATAGAGATGCATCAGAACCAGGTTGTGGGCAATGGGGAATGCGATGAGCAATAACCCGATTGTAAGGACTAACCAAGTTTCGTTGGCATCCCAAAATGGCCCTATTGAGGCGATCATGGTGTCTCTTTGTGCTTCTTCCTCTTCTCCGAGGGGCAGCAATATGCCAACCCCGAGATCATAACCATCGAGAATTGCATAAACCAGTACTGCCAAGCCCATCAATGCGACGAAGGCAACGGGTAGCCAGTATGCTGCTGATGATGCGCTACCGGTCATTTTGTCTCTCCTTTGTTGTCCTTTTTAGGGGCTTTCTTAGGGGGCTTCGGCAGATTGGTCAAGCTGCTGCCGGCGAGCAATTCCTGGGTTTCGAACTCCTCGACCTTTACTGATTTCAAAGCCATGACTTTCAATGTTCGTATGTAGGCGTATAGCAATATGACGTAGACGATCAGGTAGAGCGTCAGGGAAAAACCTACATGGGATGGAGGGATAGGAGTAACAGCGTCAGCAGTTTTCAATACACCGGTAACGAGCCAGGGTTGCCGGCCAATCTCCGTGACATACCAGCCTGCCAATGTAGCGATCCAGCCGGAGAATGTCATGGCGACCAAGGTTTTAAGCATCCAGCGAGGCAGCTCTCCCCTGCGTAGTAGGTAGACCCCACCCCATGCGACGACAAGCATCAGCAGGCCGATTCCCACCATAATCCGGAAAGCAAAAAATACCGGGGCTACAGGGGGGTGGTTGTCAGCAAACTCGTTTATACCTTTGATTTCCCCCTCCCATTCATGGGTAAGAATAAGGCTGGCCATCTTAGGGATACCGACGGCCAGGTGATTGGTCCTTTCCGCAGCATCTGGTATGGCAAAGAGCAGTAGTGGCGCCCCTCGCTCGGTCTCCCAAACTCCTTCCATGGCTGCAACTTTTTGTGGTTGGTGTTCAAAAGTATTGAGGCCGTGAAGATCCCCCATATAAATTTGTAGGGGAATAAAGACTGCTGCAAGTATCAACCCGGTTTTAAGGGCAAGTCGCGGAGCGCGCTTGGGGTCACCTTTGAGAATCCGGTAAGCAGAAATACCGGCAACAAAAAAGGAAGCGGTCAATCCCGAGGCAAGCAGCATATGCGTGAGTCGGTAAGGGAAGGAGGCGTTAAAGATGATTTCCATCCAGCTTGCCGGGTAAGCGACGCCATCGCGCATCTCAAATCCGGCGGGAGTTTGCATCCAGGAGTTGAGGGCAATAATCCAAAAAGCTGACAGTGTTGTGGCTAAAGCCACAATAAACGCCGATAATGTATGGATTTTGCTTGGAACTCTATTGATACCAAACAGCATGATGCCGAGAAAGGTGGCTTCGAGGAAAAATGCGGTAAGGACTTCGTAGCCTAATAGCGGGCCGGCAATATTTCCAACTTGAGCCATAAATCCAGGCCAGTTAGTGCCGAATTGGAATGACATGGTGATACCACTCACCACGCCGAGAGCAAAAGTGAGGGCAAAGATTTTCACCCAAAAACGATAAGCTCGCATCCATACGGGGTTATTGGTCTGGTCATAACGCAATTTAAAGAAGAAAACGATCCATGCGAGGGCAATGGTGATCGTCGGAAAGAGTATGTGAAAGCTGATATTCGTTGCAAACTGGATCCGCGACAGGATCAGGGTATCTAACATGGGAGCCTCTGCTGGTCTGAGATCTATGAACCAGTACGCCAATTTGCGGTTCCTGCGCTAATTGGCGCTGCAGGAAAATATAGAGGCAGGTGTCTGTTTCTGCGTATACCGTCCTGCAGCAACCGATATGGGATCGGTAGTGGCACATCCTTGCGCCACGCTTAATCTGGCAAATTGTTTTGTGCCGGATCGAATTCTTGCTGGGGTTGTTCAGGTCTGGGGGAAAGCTGGTGTGTGCCGTCCCGGAAAAACGCTGTGTTACAAGTAGCAAATGCGGTATCGAAATCGGTGGCAATGGCCCTAACGCCGAATTCAATGGCGCTAGCTGGAGCGGCTTGGCCCGCCCGTCATCTTGCTCTTGAACTCCAAAAGTTTGACGATACCGGAGCCCAGCTTCATCAATTTAAGCAGGTCCTGGTGTTCTAGTTTGCTAAGCGTATTGGTAAATTCTTCGAGCAGTTCCAGCAAGCTGTAGACCTCCTGGATTTTTTCCTGGGCCTGGGCATCCAGATCGTCCTGGGGCTCATTGAGCAACAGTTGGCGCAGTAGACTCAGGGTAGGGTCCAGCTCTCGCTTGCGGCGCTCTTCAAACACAGTGCGTGCAAGGTCCCAAATTGACCCAGCGGTAGTGAAGTAGTCTTTGCGATCACCCGGTTGGTGGTGAAGCTCAATCAGTCGCCAAGCCTGAAGCTCCTTAAGTCCCATGCTGACATTGCCACGGCTGATTTTCAGTGCCTGAGCCAGCTGCTCGGCATTCAGTGGAGAGGGGTGAATGGTCAGCAAGGCGAACATTTGCCCGACGGTTCGATTGAACCCCCAGCGACTCCCCATTTCGCCAAAATGCAATACAAATGCTTGGGCTTGACTCGATAGTTTCATTTTTTTCTTAAGTTTCAGAAATTTCTGAAAATTGTAAAGGTAACTTGATCTATGTCAATCACCAATCCGAAAAAATTTGATTGTTGGGGGAGTTGGGGCTTTGTGTTAATAAGAATCAAGCTCTGTTTGCGGGCTTTCCCCATGTAAGGTTGTTCATTGGTTCAAAGTCATTTGGGCTCTATGGCACCAGTCGTCGGCTACGACAAACCCTCTGGTGATTTCACCTCGCGAGCCGGTCGCTGCAACACACAAGGGTTCGGTCAAGCCTCGTTGGCTGATGGCATCAAGTAGGCTCTCAAGGTTGTGAGCTCTCTCAGTATTGTCAATTATTCGCTGTTGGGCCAGCCATGCAGATTTGGGTAGGGCTATCCACGAGGCGCTGTTGGTGGGATTGTAGTTCAGAAAGAAATCTTGAAAGTGGCTAAAGTCTGCCCACCAGGAAAGGGGGCTTTCCAGGGACGAGGGTACTTGGGGCATATCAGTCAATGGCTTGAATAGTCGCCCTGGCATCAGTGCCCACTGGCGATCTATTGTCAGCTTATGATCCCTCAGCAGTGGCTTCACCCCTGGTTGTTTGATCAGGGGGAGCTGGTGACTGGACATTCTTGCGAGCTTGATGTCCAGACGATCTTTGAGGCCGGGACCTATCCATATCTTGTCCGGTAACTGTAGATAGAATTTTACGGCCATCTCCCAGTGTTCACAGCAGTGACTGGGTAAGTGGCGGACGACAAAGTCCAGCTCTCCCAAGGTCCTGCCATTCTGTCTCAAAGGTAGATTGTGATGGAGCAGTTCATAGTCTGGATGGTGCAGAAAGGCAAATAACCAGAGCCGTTCAAAGTAGATCCCGAGGCGGTTGGTGGGTTTGGATTTATTACGGTTGGTCAGGTGCGCGTCAAGCTGGCATTGGAGTTTGTGCCTCACGGTAGCAGTAGAGAAGTACTCGAGTAGACGGCTCCGCCGGCTACTGGCGAGCCATGGCAATTCGCACGCCGTTGTATTTTGGGGTATAGCGTGATCACTCAGTGGGATATCGGCAGTTGCCAGGGACCAGATAAAGTTGTCCCAATTTTCTACCCGTCCACTTTTTAGGGGGCCCATCATAGTAGCTTGCATCGTTTCCCGAGCCATCAAATTTCTGTATATTGTTAAAATACAGTGAGGATCAGTGTGTAGTTTGGAGTTTCCCCCAAATGACTCACAATCCAAACAACTAAAAATAATAATTGCACATTTAAGAATCTGAAATCCAAGTTTTTACTGAATCAGCACCGCTCAGGTTGAAAAGCCTTCTCGCAAGTAAACCCTGTACTTTCGTGTGGCCACACATACCTATGATGTACAGCCGGCGTCATCAATGCTTTATTTAAAGTGTTTTTGCAAAGATTCTTTGGCTCTGATTTGAGGTCTTAGATTGAGTTTTTTCTTAAAGTGACGAACGTTGGAGGAGCTTATGGAATCCGGACCCCTGATATCAATCGGCCTGCCAGTAGCACTGTTTATCATTATGGTGGGTATAGGGATGACCTTAACCGCCAAGGATTTTCATCAGGTGACGGTGAGGCCCGGCGGGCTAATTGTAGGTACCTTTGCCCAGATCCTTCTGATGCCGGCTATCGCTATCGCGCTCTGTTGGGGGCTTGATCTGCCCCCGGCAATTGCCGTTGGGTTGGTCATTATTGCAGCCTGCCCCGGTGGCACTACTTCCAATCTATTCACCCTGATGGCTCGCGGAAATGTCGCACTTTCCATTGTATTAACCGTTTCCGCCAGTCTGGTGACAATTGCCAGTTTACCGCTTTTCACCAACTATGCTTTGCAATCTTACTTTGGTGCTGAGCAAACAATCACGCTTCCGCTTGCAAGCACCGTGGCTATGTTATCCACAATTGTTCTTTTGCCAGTGCTGGTAGGTATGTCACTGCGAGCATGGAAGCCTCAATTGGCTCGCCGTGCGGAGGGCATAGTCAGTATTTTTGGTGGGGTGGTGTTATTGCTTCTGGTGGTGGGTCTTATATGGGGGATTCGTGACCGGATAGCGGATCTCATGATCCAGGCTGGGCCATCAGTCATCTTGCTGAATTTAAGTGGGGTACTGCTGGGGCTGTTGATAAGTCGAATTTCCGGGCTTCCCAAGCGCGAGGGCGTTGCGGTAGCCACTGAGCTGGGTATTAAGAATAGTACCATTGGCATGATGGTAACCCTCACTCTTTTACACTCCAGTGAGATGTCAGTTCCTTCAGCGGTATACGGTGTATTGATGTTCCCTTCTGGTGTGCTTCTAGCCTTTTATGGTCGCCGTGGAACTAAGAAGCAAACTGCGGCAGATGCAGCCGGAGCGGGTGGTCAGATTGGATAGACAATAAAGCTTTGGGATTGCCCGAAATACCCGATGATTCACTGGTGGTAAGTGCGTATTATGACAGTGCGGATAGGTTGCGATTATCTTCTGCACCTGCCAGCCTAGGCTGTGTGGATACTACGGGGTATTTATTTGCGTTAAATGATAATAAAAAGTAAACCTATATTTCTATTTGCGGTTCAGATTTCAATGGCTCATTTTGTCTTTTTACAATGGGAAGTTGTGTGCTGCCTCCCATAAATAAAAAATCATATATCGTAAAATGCTACTTTTGTTTAGTTTGCCCAGGGCTGCTGGTTAGGTATGATTGCCTGGGTTTTATTGGTGATCTTGGTGTTTGATTGAAAGGGGTTTTAAATTCAATTTATGTTCAAGGATTTTTCGGCAAAGCGCAATAAAAAGAACAGAATTAATAATAATTTAAAGCTGGATGCTTTATTCAGGGTGAGGATTTTAGAGCAATCTGCTTTGGTTAGCAGTGATTCGGGAGTGGGGAACTCTGAAAAACATAATATTGTTATATCCCTAACCAGTTATGATAAGCGGATACATGATCTTTATTTGTGTATAGAGAGTTTGTTCCAGCAGTCGCTTAAGGCGGATTTGATTGTGCTTTGGCTGTCGCTAAAAGATTTCCCTGGCCGGGTTTTGCCTTCTCTTTTAAGGCGGCAGATGGAGCGTGGTCTGCAAGTGGAATTTGTTGATGAAGATCTTGGTCCTTATACCAAGTATTTTTATGCTTTTAAAAAATTTCCGGATAGTCTAATAGTTACTGTTGATGACGATATACTTTACCCTGTAGATATGGTTGATATGCTGTATCAATCGTACTTAAAAGATCCTGATCATATTTACTGCCATCGTTCTCATAGAATTGAAGTTGATAAACAAGGGAATGTTCTACCCTACAATAAATGGAGAACTACCCGGGATAGCTGGAGAGGAGATATGAATATCACTCCTTCCTATCGGGTTTTCCCAACCGGAGTAGGGGGCGTATTGTATTATCCGGGCGCATTGCATCCCGATGCGCTAAACAAAGAAAAGTTTATGAAGCTATGCCCTAAGGCCGACGATATATGGCTTAAAGCAATGAGCTTGAGGCAGGGTATTCGATGTGCCCGTGTTGAGGATGTGCGCTTTTGGAGAGATCGATTTTTAACCATACCTGGAGGTCAGGCAACCGGCCTGAAAAAGCAAAATTTAAAGGGTAGGTGTGGTAATGACTATAAAATTCGCACAGTATTCTCTGAATATAACTTGTCCAATATACTGATGGAGTAGTTTTGTTTGATACCTAGAATCAAATTAAAATTTAAGTAAAATTCTTGTTTTGTAAGGCTTTTGTTATTGATATTACCATTTGTAACGAAAGCCAAGCTCCAATCCTCCGGCAAAGCTACCCCCCAAGTTTTCAAGACTACTACTATAGTGAATTTCTGAATAGATAGAGCAGTGATCTCCGCATTCATCGTAACTGGCACCCAAGCGAAGTTCGGCATACCAGGTGTCGGGTTCCTGAGTCAGGCGAGTCCCTGATATCAGCAGGTTTGTTTTTTGATCAATATTATAAATCAGGCTGGGTGTTACAAATAGACTGAATCGCTCCAGAGGGACAGAGCCATACATTTGTCGTCTATTTTTTCGTTGGCTCTTACGTTTTTCAAAGATGCTGCCCAGGCGAAGCATAAATCCATTGTTATTGATATCCGTTGCTTGTACATCATAGATATCTATCAAATTATTGGCTTCTTCTGAGGTATAAATCAGTTGGGCGTGAGGCGTTACTGAGTAGTAATTGTGGAGTCGATAACTTTTACCGCCTTCTACAGAGAGGGCATAGCCCAAGGCTTCGTTGCTGTTATTCAGGCTTCGCAATGCGCTCGTATCCATATCAAAATCGAACCAGCTGAGTTTTAACTGGCTATCAATATAAACGCCCTCTGGGCCATACCAAGTAACAAAACCACTGACGCCATAATTACTGGCATCAATTGAGCCATCGCCAAAGAAAGAACTGATGTCGTTGTTTGAATCTCCATAGTGGAGTGCGGCGCTGCCGATAAGCTGGCTCCCAAATACCGAGACCCCGATGGGTAGGTCAAAACCCAGCTGAATTTGATAATAGGTTTGATTCCAGCTGGCCCGGGTAGTGGATTCGTTCGGTTGCAGGGTAATATGCCGGACGGAGTCTCTTATCCATAAGCCTTGATTATCAATGGTTTGCTCATAAGCCTCTCGATATTCACGACTATTCTCATCGCGGTAATCAGTGGCAACCCAGTAACGATTGCCAAGACGACTGCGGAGTGAGGTGGGAATATTAAGGGATCTGAGAATTTGCGGTAGACTTTCATAGCTGACAGCGGCGGGTTGCCAGCGAATCATTCCGCCTTCGGAAAAGCGGCTGGAATTATCAACCACAGACCTGAGGTACCAGTCACCATCGTTATTAGCGGCTGTTCCATTCTTGTGTAGTGTATAGGCATAGGCCCCGCCAATCACTGCTTGCTGTTCATCTTTGGTTACATAGTCGCCATTTAAAGTAAACCGTGCAGTTGAATCCCCTTCAATGGAAACCAGTTTGATGCCATTTCCTTGTGTACGTGCCCCGGTACCCGATTGATTGAAAATGGAAATCGTTGTGGTGCCAGAGCTGCCCCCCTTCACAATTAGCTGGTCGCTATCGGCTAGATCATCACTGAGAACAACATCCATCCACAAGCGACCGGCGTCGGAGCGGTAATGGCCATGGTTTCCACTGTCGTCTTTGGTAATAGTAAGGGTATTGAACTTATTATTGGCGAGGTCGATAGTTCCGTTATTGGAGACATCCCCGGAGATGATAAAACTGTCAGCGTCAAAGAAAACTTGCCCACCCCAACGGATATCAAGACCGAGTGGAACGCCCTCTGTATCCAGGCCACCGCCGACAGCCAAGTTGCCGGTGAGTATCATTTTTGAGCTTCCCCAGACTACAATTCTCTCCCAGTTATTTAATAAACTGCCATCGACGGTATAATCCAGTTTAAAGATTAAGCTGTCGATATCCCCATCCTCTGAGCTGAGATCATCGCCTCCATTTAGAATGGCATCGCCATCAAAAGAGTGGGAATCGATTATTAAAGTGTCAGATCCTAAACCGCCACGGATTTCGTTGCTAATACCCTCATCCCAGTAAATATAATCATCGCCATCGCCGGCATCCAGGTAGTTGAACACAAAACCTCCATCCAAGGTAATGGAATCGTTGCCGTCCCCTCCCCATACATGGAAAGATAAGCCGTCGAGTAAAATCAGAGTGTCATCACCGGCACCTCCATGGATGCCGCCGCCATAGAGGTAATTTCCAACATCACTACTGCGATCATCCAGAGTAATTGTGTCACTCCCCTCACCGCCATCGACTAACTGATTAATCACTCCTCCGGAAATAATGATCTGATCATCACCTTCACCACCATAAATATTCTCTGCGGTTCCCCCACTGAGAGTCACAGAGTCGTTTCCTGCAAATAAATTGATATCTTCGCCATTCGGATCATAGTCTTCGCTACAGGTAATTTGATCAGCGGCCGCTGTACCATTATTGCCTGGGTCGCAGTCTGCACTGGAACCAAAGGAGATAGAGACCAGTCCCATAGCGATCAGCAAGGACAGGTGTAATTTTACTCTCATTAAAGGCGATATGTATCCAGCAGTTTGTAGGGACACAGTTATTCCTTTTTAGGTATCTGATGCACAAAATAAATTATTGTTTTTAGGTTTTTTGGCATTTGCCGTTAAAATTTTGTACCTACTCCAAAATTAATGATCCAGGGGTTGTAATCAAAGTGTGCGTACAGGCGATCTCTTCCCAGTTCGGTGGGGAAGTCGACGGTAGCATCGGTGTCTGCGAGATAATAGATGGTAGACAGATTAACCAAAACCGGGTATCTCCAGCGGCGTAAGTCAAAATTAAAATCGACGCCGGCCTGCAATCCCCAATCCCAGGAGTGTCCCATATTGAAGGATCCCGGAGCAGTGGAAAAATCTGAATCCAGCAGGTACTCATTGAATTGACGACTAATATCGACAGTATGGAAATTGGTGTAATTAATACCTGCCCCAATATAGGGTCTGGTGATATACGAAGGGTCCAGCATATACCAATTGGCAAATGCGAATGTGCTTGAAGCACTAAAGTCGCCGAGTTGTATTTTGTCGCGCCCAGAATTACCGGTAAAATTGTCGAGTGCGACTCCATAGTTGGCGCTGTTGATATGGACAAGTTCCAGCCCCCATCGATCAGTGGGCCGCCAGACGCCGGATATTTGCCAAGTGTGGGCTGTGTCAATCTGCCAGCTGGTGTTATACAGATCCCACTGCTGTAAAACACGATATTTTAGTGATGTGCCATCGTCGTTTGGCTGCACGTAACTGAAGCCAAATCGTACAATAAATTCACCCCACTCAATATCGCGCCAGTCTTCCTGAGCTTGAGCTGACAGGGCAGCGAGAGTGAGAAAAAGGGTAAATAATTTTTTGGTAATTCCTTTAACGCTCATCACAGTATCCATCTTTTAGAATCTAGGGATTGGCGGAGGCAAGTTATCTGCCATCTATGCCTCTGGCGCATAAAAATTGAAAGTGCATTGGCCAAGTAATCCAAAAAGTAGCAGGGCTGAGAAATTGCGCAGGATATTTCTCAAATTTAGAAGCCTAAATTATTTGGCGGTTTGATTGAGTGGGGAAGGTTGGGTAGGAGGCCATTTGGGCGTGGCCACCGAGGACCCTTATGACGATGCTGGTCATCAATTTACGGCTATAGCAGCTTGCCCAGAGGTACTTTTTCCAGATTGCGAGCGTATTCGAGGAACTTCTGGGCTGCTGGAGACAGGGGCCGCGACTTGCGTCGTGCCAGGTACCAATGAGTGACAATCGGCAGCTCATCCACATCCAGTATCGACAGGCCTGAGCGGCCGCCAAAAGCCAAAGTGTGCTCCGATAAAATAGAAACCCCCAGGCCGGACATTACCGCATGTTTGATGGCCTCGTTGCTCTCGATGGTCATGCGAATTTTCGGATCGACATGGCGCTTCTGCAGGAAATGCTCAATAGCGTGTCGAGTGCCGGAACCCTCTTCCCGGCGTAGAAACGGGCAGTCGGCAAACTCCTGTAGGGAAATATTTTTTCGTGTTGCCAGCGGGTGCTTTTCAGGGGCAATGGCCAGCAGGCGATTGGGCAGGAATTCGACTAACTCCAGATCCTGATTTTTGGGGGGATGGCTGAAAACATAGAAATCGTCGTCATCCTCCCCGGTGTAATCGACAATTTGCTGGCGGTTGCCCACCCTAAAATGGATATCCAGGTGCGGATGTCGCTCGTAGAATTCCCCGATAAGGTGGGGGATAAAGTACTTGGCAGTAGTCACCACCGCCAGTTGTAACGAGCCAATATCAAGCCCTCGCAGCTTGGCCAGCTTAAGCTCCAGGTACTCGTAGCTCTTCAGAATCTCACGGGCACTTTCGACCAGTGTCCGTCCGGCTTGAGTAAATCGTAGTTGCCTGGCTACTGAGTAGTAAAGCGGCAAGCCTACGGCCTCCGATAGTTTGGCCAGTTGCATAGAGACACTGGGCTGGGTCAGGTGCAGTGCTCTAGCAGCGGCACTGATATTCCCCAGCTCATAGACGCAGAGCAGTATTTCAAGTTGACGCACGGTGCCGATACGGGCATGGGCTCGGTTGGTAGGCACAAAACCACCTATATAGATTTTTACTTATACTTTACATAATAAATATCTATTTTTATCTATCAATAGCAATACTGATAATGCGTGCACTTCAACAAGTCGTGAGGGCATTATCAATGAAGAGGTCGCAACGGAATTTTGGTGTCGCTGTCGGCATATTGGTGCTTTGTGCAGGCTTGTCACTGAATCTTGCCGGTATCAGCGGAACTCCCATGATGGTCGTTGGCTTGGTGATCCTTCTGGCGAATGCTGCTTACTGGCTGCTGGAGTATTCTCCGAAGCGTATTCAGGTTGTCTCTGATAGCGCCAAGCAACGGCGGGAGCAGCGCTAAAGGTGCCGCTGGATATTGTTGTTGGTTTTTTCCTCTTGGGTGCGTTCGCACAATTTGTCCGCAGCGATCTGAGATTGCCGAGCGGACTCTACCAGAGTTGTACCATCTTCCTGTTGATCGCCATTGGTTTAAAAGGTGGTGTGTCATTGAGTAAATACTCAGCTGCCACCCTGCTGCCCCAATCACTGGCTGTGCTGGCTTTGGGGGCGCTCCTGCCGTTGGTCGCCTTCCCTATCCTGCGCTGGGTCGGTAAGTGGTCGCGTGTAGATGCGGCGGCGACTGCCGCTCACTACGGCTCCGTCAGTGTTGCCACCTATGCGGTTGCCGTGGCGTTACTGCAGTCTCAGGACATTGAGTACGAAGCCTATTTTCCTCTGTTCGTAGCGCTGCTTGAGGTGCCGGCAATTATCGTGGGCATACTGCTGGCACGGCAGGCAATGGGGGATGTGGGCAAGTGTCGGGTGTTTCACGAGGTGACCTGCAACCAAGGCGTACTTCTGTTACTTGGTGGCATTGTGATCGGTGCTTGGGGCGGAGAGCGCACGGCCTCGGTCATGCCCTTCTTTGGCACTTTATTTCACGGTGTATTGGCGCTTTTCCTGATGGAAATGGGGCGAGTAGCAGCGGCGCGACTCCCCGATGTGCGGGGTCAGAGCGCCTTCCTGCTGAGCCTTGGCATCCTTATGCCGCTTATTGGCGGTGCTGCTGGCGCAGCTCTGGGGAGTTTATTGGAGCTGTCACCGGGTGGTATTTTCCTGCTCGCGGTGCTCGGCAGTAGCGCCTCTTACATTGCAGTGCCCGCGGCCATGTCTGCCGCCTTGCCTCAGGCCAATGCCAGTGTGTCGATAACTTTGTCCCTGGCCATTACTTTCCCTTTCAATGTGCTGGTGGCGATTCCCGTCTATCTGGCACTCGTTCAACATTGGAGTTAACCGCAAGTGAAGCCGCTTCCCTTTGAAAAAGTCACCATTGTTATGGGCTCCCGCTCAGATTGGTCCACGATGAGCAACGCCACTCGGCCGCTGGAAGAACTCGGGATTTCTTTTGCCACTGCGGTGGTATCGGCTCACAGAACGCCTCAACGACTGGTAGATTTTGCCAGCCGTGCCCATGAGTCTGGCACTCGGGTCATTATTGCTGGCGCCGGCGGCTCCGCTCACCTGCCGGGAATGATCGCAGCAATAAGCCCGCTGCCGGTGATTGCTGTACCTATCGAGAGCCGTTTTATGACCGGTATGGACAGCTTGCTCTCTATCGTACAGATGCCTCGGGGCGTAGCAGTGGCCACCCAAGCGGTGGGTGTTTCCGGTGCCTACAATGCCGGCCTGATGGCTGCGCAGATGTTGTCTCTGTGTGACGATGAATTGCAGCAGCGCCTGATTGCCTGGCGCGAGCGCCAGACTGAGCAGGTCCCGATCACGGTTGAGTGATTGGAGATAGTTGTGAGCAATAGACGAGTCGCCATAATCGGTTGCGGCCAGCTGGCCCAGATGATGGCTCAAGAGGGGCGCCCCCTGGGCGTTGAATTCAGTTTCCTGGCAGAAGGCGGTGAAAATACCGACTGTGTCCAAGGGTTGGGAGTCATAGTGCAGCGGAAGCAGGGCCAGGGCGCAGAAGCTCTGTATCAGGCACTGGGCTGCCCGGAGGTCATTACCAGTGAGCGGGAGCAGGTGAGTGTGGGTTTGTTGCGTGCCCTACAGCGGTTCTGCCCGATATATCCAGACCCACATATTATTGAGAAAGCTCAACATCGACTCAGAGAGAAGCGCGCGTTGACAGACTGCGGCCTGCCCGTAGCGCCCTTTGTGGCTGCGCTGAAAGAAACGGAGCTGCGTGGTGCGCTCGATCAGTTGGGCTTTCCGGCATTTATTAAGAGCTGTGAAAATGGCTACGATGGCAAGAATCAATGGTGCGTCACAAACGCTGAAGAATTGGAAGCCGCGCTGCCACAAACCAGTGGTCAGGAGTGTGTGGTCGAGGCAGGGGTGGATTTCGCCTGCGAGGTTTCGATTATCGGTGCCCGCTCGGTATCTGGTGAGATTAAAGCTTATCCGTTGACGGAAAATCGCCACCAGAAGGGTACTCTCATACTCTCCCGGGCTCCGTACGCAAATCCAGAGCTTGTCGCTGTGGCCGAGCATTACCTCAAGACCTTATTAAGGGATTGGGATTACGTAGGCGTATTGGCTGTTGAGTGTTTTATTTGTGATCGCGGCTTGATCATCAATGAAGTAGCGCCGCGAGTGCACAACAGCGGTCACTGGACGCTGGAGGGTACTGAGGCCAGTCAATTTACCAATCATATACGCGCGATACTGGATATGCCCCTGGGAGACACTTCCTGTCCTCAGCCGGTAGTAATGGTGAATTTGCTCGGTGTCGATACTGCTCCCAAGCAGCTAAACCAGAGCGTATGCTGGTATGGCAAAAAGCTTCGGCCGGGTCGGAAAATGGGCCATGTCATCCTGCAAGATTTCTGTGAAGATAACTTACGTCAACGCAGTGAAGCCGTGATTAAGGAGCTCTACGGTGCGGCTAAGCACTAGGAGCAGGGGTTACTACTGAATATTACGCATGGGGTTTTTAAATCTATATTTGGTGCCACTACCCCGCCACATTGGAGTACCGGCTCGATAGGCGGCGCGAGCGATCATATGGACCCCGATAGGCACTGTGAGTAATAGAAACAGAATGGCCGCGATGGCCCTGGCAGTAACCTGGGCATCATTGAACAGCAGTGCGACCCCTGCCAGCAACAACCCGCAACACACGGTGGCACCCTTGCCTGATGTACTCATGCGAGTGTAAAAATCAGGCATACGCAGAAGCCCTAAAGCGGCACTGAAACCAAAGAAACTGCCCATCAGAATAATCAGGGCGATAAAAATCTCATCAAAGGTCATGGTGCTCTTCCTTATCGTGGGTGACTGTTTGCTTGCCACTTTTCTCGATAAATCGGGCAAAGGCCACACTCACTAAGAATGCGACCAATCCCAGGGCAATGGCGGCATCCAGATACACAGGCTGCCCGGATGCTATGGCCAGTAGCGCGCAGTAGGCCACCGCGAGAATATTCAAAACATCCAAGGCGACAACCCTATCGGCCAGGGTGGGACCCAATGCGATACGTAGAAAGCACATCACCAATGCAAGCAACAGCAGGAAAGAGGCGATGTTGATCGCCGCGGTGACCAGCGGAGAGTGTACATCGATGATGGTCAGCAGCATCAGGAGGTGGCCTCTTTAACCCGCTTTTCAAACCCCTCGCGAATTTCTTCACGAAAGGTTTCCGGGTCGCTGACGAACATGGTGTGCACTATCAAGGCGTCATTGTCCGGTGTTACATCCAGGACCATGGTCCCTGGGGTGAGAGAGATCAAATTGGTGAGTAAAAATATCTGATTTTGATCCAGCCTCTCCATGGGCAGCCGTACAACCAGAGGCCGGCTTTGTAGTTTGGGTGAAAACACCTCATAAGAGGCACGCAAACTTGAAAGTACCAGCTCCTCCAGAAAAAAAAAGGATAAATAGGCGATTCGTGGTAAGCGTGTAAAGTAACCCTGCCCACCAGGTAACCACGGAGAGACACGCAGCGCCAAGAACCCGATTAAAAATCCAAAGCAGAAATTGTCGACAGTGGCATCGCCGGTAAGAACAGACCAGCTGATAGCGAGTAATAAATTTAATAGAAAAACACGCATTTCCGTCTATTCACATTCAGTTTAATGGCTCGAGCCAGTTAGTACCGCCTCGAGGTAATCATCGGGGTGTAACAGCTCTCCTGCAGTACCCAGGGCGTATTCAATAAAAGGTTCTGGCATAAAGCCCAAAATAAGGGTGATGCTTGCCAACAGTGATACGGGCAGCAGGCGCTGTAAACGCTCTGCGACGCTTAGGCTGTATAGGCTCTTGCAGTGTCCCTGGGGGTGTGGCTTCCAGAAAGCCTCCGCCCAGATCTTACTCATGGAAAATAGCGTCAGGGCACCCGTAATCAGCGCCACCGCGGTAACAAAATAGGCCGTTTGATCAAGGCTCGCTTTGACTAATAGTAGTTTTGCCCAGAACCCAGAAAGTGGCGGGAATCCAGCAAGGCTGAATGCGGCGATAAAAAAAAAGGTAGAAAGCAACGGACTGGCTTTGTACAAACCACCGATTTCATTGAGTTCATAGCTTCCCGCCAGGCGCTGGGCAGTGCCGCTGATAAGAAACAAATTGGTTTTTGCCACAATATTGTGAATCATATAAAACACAGTTCCAGCCAGTGCCAGTGGACTATTCAGAGCGAGCCCCAAGATCAAAAAGCCAATCTGGCTGATGATATGGAAAGAGAGAATTTTACGGAATTCATATTGCGCCGCGGCCCCCAAAACCCCAGTGAGCATTGTAAGTAGTGCCGCCCCAAGCAAAATATTCTGGGTAAAACCCAGATCATTCGGAAAAATCAGGGTAAAGGTGCGAATTAAGGCATAGACGCCGACTTTGGTCAGGAGACCGGCAAATACGGCAGTAACAGCGACCGGGGGCACATGGTAGGAGGCCGGCAGCCAGAAAAACAAAGGAAATATTGCCGCCTTAATACCGAATGCACAGATAAAAATAACGGCTAATGTCGATATCGCTACGGGATTATCCACTTCTGCTAATGAGATATGCAGCTGTGCCATATTGAGGGTGCCGGTGAGGCCATACAACAACCCGATTGAGGTGAGCATCAGCAGTGTAGAAACCAAATTGAGGGCAACGTATTTGATGCCGCCGTCCAGCTGTATCTTCTCACCCCCTAGTACCAGCAGAGCAAAAGAGGCAATCAACATGACCTCAAACCAAACATATAAATTGAACAAATCTCCAGTAACAAAACTGCCACTGACACCGGCCAATAGCAGCTGGAAAAAACAGTGAAAACCCAGCTTTACCCGATTCTCATTAATATCGGAAATCGCAAACAGAGCGACACACAACCCTACAATGGCGCTGATCAACAGCATGACAGCGCTGAGTCTGTCGGCAATCAGCGTAATTCCATAAGGCGCTTGCCAGTCTCCCATCTGCGCAGCTTGGGGGCCGCCGCTTACCACCAGGGTGACAATAGCGATACTGACGCAGAGGGCAGCAAAGCAACCCGTGATGGAAATGACAGAGCACAGGTGTTTGCGTCCGCGCGCCAGGAAAGCGATTAACGCAGTAGTGATAGGAATAAAAAATGGCAGGGCCAGTAACCAGCTCAAAGGGATTTTTTCCTTTTGGGCCTAACGGGTTCGGCAATGCGCATGCGGTCTACATCCAGGGTTCCCAGCTCCCGGTATACCTGCGCAATGAGTGCCAGGGCAAACGCCAGAAGGCCAAAGCCAATTACAATCGCAGTCAGAATAAGTGCTTGGGGTAGAGGGTTGGCAACAACAATTTGTGGAGCTTCTTGCCCTTCTGGTATCAAGGGGGGAGAGGCGCGGGTTAACCGCCCTGCGATAAAAATTGCCAGGTTTGCTGCATTACTGATCAGAACCAAACCAAATAAATAGTGGAGCAAGTCCCGGGCCAACATAAGATATACGCCGGTGGCGATCAGGATACCGACAACCACCGCGAGGGGACCTTCCATTTCAGCTGGCCTCTTCCAGAGCGAATATCAGTGTGAGCACGGCACCTAATACTGTCAGGTACACTCCGATGTCAAAAAAGAGAACATTACTGATAACGATACCGTCTTCCTCTTTGGCGCCTATCAGTGTTAACCACTGGCCGGAAAATGGGCCATCGCCATAAAAAATGGCCATGAGTCCAGAGAGGCCGGCCAAGGCAACCCCGCTCACCGCAAGATTTCCGGGGGGAATCCGCAATGCACTTTGTGCCGCTTCCATCCCCCACGCCATGGCAAAAAGTGCGAAAGCTGATGCGGCGATTAATCCAGCGATAAATCCGCCCCCCGGATAATTATGACCACGTAACAGCATATAAACGGAAAAAACTAAAATCAGAGCAACCAGTACGCGAGTCGCCGTTTGTAGGATAATAGAGTTCACTGCTTTCCCCGTCTTAATTGATGACCGAGTAAGGTTACGGCAGCGATTGCTGCGGTAAAGACCACTATGATTTCCCCAAAGGTATCCAGAGCGCGGAAATCCACCAGAATGACATTGACGATATTTCGTCCGTGAGCTTCGGGTACAGCGGCTTCCTTGTAAAATTCGCTGACAGGGCTTTCGAAAGGTGTTTGCAAAACAACCAAAATACTGACAGTAATCAGCAGTCCAACGATACCACCGAGAACCGCGTCTCGGGGGCGAAAGCGAACCTTCTTACTGCGGCTGAAAACGGGGAGTCTCGGTAATATTGCGGCAATTAATACCAAATAGAGGGTCTCTACCAAAATTTGTGTAATAGCCACATCTGGCGCGCCGAAGAAAAGATAGATCAATGTAATCCCCACACCGAGGGCTCCCAGTGCACAGATGGCCACCAGGGGTCTACTCGCTGCACCTGCGGTAAAGGTACCGCCCACCGTTAATAAAACTGCAGCCCACTCTTTCAGATTTAAGTTTGGCCAGACAAACTCCAGTGAAAACTGACCTGTGTGCAGCAGTGCATAGCTTAGTGCCAGGGAAAGGGTGACAAAAATAACAGTAAGATAGCGCCGCATAATTCCGTTTTGCAGAATGCGGGTTTGCAAGGCGGCAAAAGATTTTAAATACTCCAGTGATTTATCCCAGAGTACATCGGCATTGGTGGGCGCATGGGTGAAATCCCAGTTTAGCCAGCTGCGCAATTGTTTGAGTTTTAAGTACATAAATACCCCAAACACAAAAGTGAAAATACTCATCAATAGCGGAACATTAATTCCGTGCCAGAGTTTAAGGTCAATGGTTTCGGGAAGTCCCAATATAGAGGTGAGCGCAGGCTCAACAAGTCCCCCACCTATCAGGTCTGGCGCCAGACCGAAAGTCAGGCCAAACGCACTTAAAACCAGCGGGCTTATCCACAGACCTGGTGGCGCTCGTTGAATGCAGCTTATATCTACAGGAGGAGGACCAAAAAATGGCTTGATGGCCACCATACCTGCAACCGTCACTGTTACTGCATTAGCAAAAATTGCCGCGGTACCCACCAGTGCCGGTTCAGAAGCCACTGCCAGAGCCCCCTCGTACTTGAGTTCTTTACCAATAAATCCTAGGAATGGTGGAAATCCAGCCATCGATAGTGCTGAGGCAAGGGCGGCGATAAAGGCGAGGGGCAATAATTTCGCCAGACCGTGGAGCTTGGTTAAATCTCGTGTACCGGTCTGTCGGTCAATAATTCCCACCACCATAAATAGAGCGGCTTTATAAAAAGAGTGCACCAACAGAAAGGTAATGGCAGCCGCAACAGCGGCGGATGCATCGGAACCCAAAAACATGGTAATGGTCCCCAAGGCAATCACCGTAGTGTACGCCAGTGCAAGTTTAAGATCCGTCTGGCGCAGGGCGGCTATCGCAGCGACAGCAGCAGTGGCAATACCCGTACAGGTTAAAATCCACTCCCAGTACTCGGTATGCGCCAGCACCGGATGCAGGCGTGCGAGGAGATAGATGCCGGCTTTGACCATGGTGGCGGAATGCAGGTAGGCGCTTACCGGGGTGGGGGCTGCCATGGCATTGGGCAGCCAAAAGTGGAATGGCAATTGCGCTGATTTGGAAAATGCGCCAATCAGAACCAGCAATAGAACCGGAATATAAAGCGAGCTGGCCCGCACCTGCTCGCCTTTGGTCAGCAGTGCTTGCAGGTCGTAGCTGCCTGAGATTTCCCCCAACAATAAAAACGCTGTCAGCAGGCAAAGTCCTCCCAGTGCCGTCACTAGCAGAGCTTGCAGAGCCGAGCGGCGGGCAACAGCACTGGCGTGGTTAAACCCGATCAGCAGATAGCTGGCAACCGTCGTCACTTCCCAAAAGACAAATAGAGTAATCAGATCGGATGCCAACACCAAACCCAGCATGCCAATCATAAACAGGTATAAATACAAGAAAAAGCGACGTAATAGCGGGTTTCCACGCAAGTACTCAGCTGCGTAAATCGTGATAAAAAATCCGATACCGCTAATGAGTAAAGCGAAGAGGAAACTCAAACCATCGATATAGAAGCGAAAGGAGACATCCAGCTCTGATACCCAAGTGAAGCCGAAGGAAAATTCACGGCCGGCGGAAATGTCGGGTAGGTGGTAGAGTAGCGACAAGGCAATCAGTGCTGGAGGGATTGGAGCCAGCAGGGAAATCCATTTTCCCGGCGTTTTTCTATCGCCATTGCGACTTTCAGTGTCGCCTGCTGATTCCATTATTCTGCCTTTGACCTGTCGAGACTATTTTCGGCAAGCATTGCCGATTAAATAGTTTAGAAGTAATCCACGAGGAGAGATCTAACTAGTGATTGGCGTTGTGCTGGAGTGGGCTTAAACTACACTCCCTGATTGAAGTAATATTGGCGGGTTAAAAGTAGATGGCGCCATTTTGGTAGTCTATTACTAAGCGCCCATCCCTGAAATAATCTAATCCCAAGAGTAAGAAAGGCTCTTTTTGGTATCCCAGGTCATCGAATATCGAGAGGTCTGCCACATACATATTTGGTTCCAAAATGGCATGTTTTCCCAATTGATAGCCTACTTGGTGGATTTCGGTTCTTTGCTGTTGGTGCGCTGTCAGTCCATAGGTGCTGGTTTGCTCACCAATCTCAACATTTTCTAGAAGGGACAAGAGTGCATTATTGATAAAGCTGCGAGGGGCACCGCTATCTAGAATGACATCCACCTCAACGCCATCAAAAGTGGCGCGAGTTTTGATAAACTCATCATCGATAACAAAGGGCACTTTTTTTAAGTTGGCGGTAATATGTTTTGGGCAGCCATTTTCCGCCAAATTAAATTGATCGTTATTAAAGTCAAATTCAATGCAATAATTTTTTAAGTAGTTATGTCCAACAATACCGGGAATCAGACCATTGGTTAACGCTGAATTGGACTTGTCAAAAAATATAAACGTGATATCAGAGATAGTTTGGTCTCCCAGCGAAATATGGCTTACTGTGCCGGTAAGCATTTCCATCTTACCTGTGGCGCCCTGAATTTCCTCTTTTACGATATTACTTGCAGATAAGTGCAGCTTTTCCAGTAAGGCTATGGGAAGTACTCCAGAATTAGCTGCTGTATCGATAATCAGAGGGTAATCCTGAATAGGCTCAATACTTCCATAAACGTATACGTGTCCAGCAGCCGTCATTCTCATTGGTAGGTGAGTAAAGCGTTTTTGCAGAAGTTCTTGGGCTGTAGTGCAGCCACCGAGCAAAGCCATTGCCACTAAAGAAGCTATTATCTGTTTCATTGAATTTTCCCCTTTTACTGCTATTCGGTAATCTAGGTAAGGCAGTATTTGGGGAAAATGTCAGGGAATTATCAAGAATCTTGAAACTGTGTGTGAAAGCGCAGTACAAAAGTGCAGCCGAGGTCTGTTGCACTTGCAACTTCGAGAGTGCCGTGCATCAATTCGGCCAGTTGTCGACTAATGGCGAGGCCCAAACCCAAGCTCTTTTTGTCACTGCGAGATGGATCCTGGCGGTAAAAGCGCTCGAAGATTTTTTGCTGCTGATTGTGACTCAAACCCGGGCCCTGGTCTCTCACTTGAATAGTGATCCAATCACCTTCAGGCACTACGCTAATACCGAGGAAACCGCCGTGTGCAGCATATTTAAAGCCGTTATCCAAAAGGTTGATCAGTATTTGCCGAAATCGTGATATATCGACTGAAGCCACACGCCGGTCAATGATCTCTAAAGGCATCTCTATATGTTCTGCTGTGGCTTTTTCCTGGTAACTACTGTGAATTTCTGCAACTACATCAGCTAATACTGTGGCTTGTGTATGAACTTTTAACTGGCGAGCCTCGGTAAGGGAGAGTAAATTAAGATCCTCTACTATTCGTTTAATAGCCTGAAGATCTGAGAGTAGGTGATCCAACTGTTTCGGATCGCTAGGTACTATACCCAGGGCTGTCCCATATAAACCGGTGTAAAAACGAACAGAATAGACCTAAAATAG
>NZ_JALBWM010000626.1 GCF_023895975.1 Microbulbifer okhotskensis | reverse complement strand
AGATAAGAACGTGAACTTTCACTACACAACTGCATCATTGACTCTACCCGTTAGACCACATGGTTTCGGTGTCCTTGGCCACCCCGCCTCCAAGCAAAGCCTTATAGGATGTTTCTGTTCGTCAGCTCATAGTTTTGCTAGCGGATTCCTCCCCACAAGACCTCACGGTATTGCAGTTGCCATTCGCTAGTAGTTAGCAT
>NZ_JALBWM010000625.1 GCF_023895975.1 Microbulbifer okhotskensis | reverse complement strand
TTTACGTCACGCTACCGTTCTCCTTTGAGAGGATGGTTCTTTTAGAAAATTCTTGATTCTCTCGAATCTCTTTGGTCATCGGCCTTCAGAAGCCTGCTCATTGACGACCAAAATACCAATAAATATCCATCGATTCTACGCAGCATTGACACTAAAACAAACTTAATAAAATCCAATAAGATTATTTTTGTGCCTATATT
>NZ_JALBWM010000624.1 GCF_023895975.1 Microbulbifer okhotskensis | reverse complement strand
AACTTTTTTCCGGCCATAACTAGATAATCTCTGCGGTAATATTGGTTGAGATACCACGCAAGCGGCGCACCGCTCTATCGGATTCAGCCCGGTACATTTGCTCTGTCTCTAAACTCTGTGCTGCTTGGTGCTCTCCAACTTCCCGACGCGTTACCGTGGCGAATTGCCGGAAAGCCATTGCGGTAGCCAAGGCAAAAACCG
>NZ_JALBWM010000062.1 GCF_023895975.1 Microbulbifer okhotskensis | reverse complement strand
GCGAGCGACTTGCCGACTACCAATAATCCACTAGCAAGAGCGGTTACACAGAATTGTTTACACCCTCGATGGATGTGGCGGAGTTTACAGAAGCCAGCTTTAAACAGATTTATGATCGAGTTTGGTGAGCGACTCATCGATTACCAATAACCAACTGGCAGGGCAGTTACACAGAATTATTTACACCCTCATCGCTCAAGCCCAGATCTTCAGCTGAAGCTACCCCCCCCTGCCGATAAAATTAGTTAAGAGTCGGATTACTTACCCTTTTTTTCCTCTCAAATAAAAATGTAAATTAACATTATCCTCAATCTTGAATCTGGATGTAGTCCTGTGGTATCTATGAGCAATCATAACTCCCCGCCTACACTACTTTGATCCATCAAAAATACTTCAGAAGTAAAATCTTAACAAGCAAACCACATAAAGCCCACCGCTCACTTCAAGTGAGCATTAATAATTTCTGCCAATTGTTCACTATAGGGGAGTACGAACTCATCTTTAGAGTATTCTCTCCACTCTTCATACCCATCAATAAAGTCACCCTCTACACCCTTACCTTCATCTATGCTTAGAGAACTTCTCTCCAAACCAGCTTCAGTTATAGCAACTGCAAGGCCACCTTTATAAGGATTATTTATCTTTTCATGCTCTATAAACACATAATAAATGTTTTCATTTACTTCAGAACCCCCCAGGCTCTTCAAATAGTATCCATACGCAATGTGCACACGAGAATACTCTTCACCAGGGTTTGTTTTATAGCTCCAAACTGTCATCAATTTATATTTGGGCTTCTTGAGCTTCATTAGCATATCCTAAAAATTCATAAACGAAATATAATATACTGACTAATTGAGATGCCACCCTAACAATAAGATTATTTCACCTCTGTTACAGAATAACCAATACTGATGAAACAGTAACGGACCACTAACCCCTGAAGAGAGATATAGCTTTTCAGGTTTAAAAAACAAGAGCTGGTAGCCTCCAACTCACCACAACCATAAGGGGTCCCAGATCTGCTTGCTACATCAGCCGGTGAAGCTAGTGAGCTTCAGTGCGTATTGATGACAGTGCGCTACTTGAAAAAACCACTATTGCTCTGGGCGCTAATACGTTTGAGCATATGAACATTTCAGCCTACCGCAGTATTTCCTTGGGCACTTATTAATACAAATGCAATTACACACGGCTCCTCCCCCCGGTTGATCCAATTATGAATTGTTGCACGCTGAACCAATGTATCACCCGCGCACAGATGTACTGACTTGCCCTCGCCCATTTCCATATCTATCTCACCCGAAATCACAATCGCGTAGTCAATGCTATCCGTACGGTGCGATCGTGGAGCAACCCCCGGACCAAACTCCACTATTTTGAATATGCTACCACCGGGAATCATCGATCCCACATCCCGCGCCCCCTGATCCTCCCCATTTTCATTGAGATCAACGGGAAGATCTCTCGTAGTCCACAGTTGTTGCTGAGTCATATGTGGGCGCCAATCGGCCGTATTCTGTCCCCGGTCATCAATGCGTACTACCGGCTTCCCATTTTTGTCATGACCCGTTACGACGCGCCGAAAGTTCATGCCGGTATAGCCTCCTACCTGATAAAAAATAATTGATCTCGATATAGCAAAAATACAGTTGAGCGAGAAAAAGCCAAGCGTGCGCTACTGAGCGTATCGCTGAAAGATGTCCCCAAAAGCATACCCGGGATATCAGTATCGCCAGCTTATCGAAATCACTATAATCGCCGCCATGTCAGAGTTACCTATTCATCAAGTCCTCCCCCAGCTCCTGCAAACCTTGGCCGAGCACAGCAATGTCGTGCTTCAAGCCCCCCCTGGAGCCGGTAAAACAACCGCAGTTCCGCTCGCGCTACTCTCTGCGCCATGGTTGAGCGGCAAGAATATTATGATGTTGGAGCCCCGCCGCTTGGCAGCGCGAGCCGCTGCTGCGCGAATGGCTTTCCAGCTGGGTGAAACCGTTGGCGAAACCGTTGGCTACCAAGTGCGTGGGGAACGGCGATCAAGCGCCAAAACCCGCATTCTGGTGGTCACTGAAGGCATCCTCACCCGACTTTTACAGAATGATCCGGAATTGGGTTCCTCCGCCCTGGTTATCTTCGATGAATTCCATGAACGCAGCCTGCAAGCGGATCTATCTCTGGCCCTCTGCCTCCAGTCGCAAGAGTACCTGCGGGATGATCTCAAGCTACTAGTAATGTCTGCAACACTCGATACCGATTCAATATCTACCCTGCTCGACGATGCGCCCGTTATCTCTAGCGACGGACGAAGTTTTGCAGTGGACATTGAGTACCTCAGTCACCGCGAGACTCTCGATGATCAACGGCAAATACCCGCCCTGATGACACGCAAAATCGAAGAGTCGATGCGCCATGAGGAGGGCAGCTTACTCGCCTTTTTGCCTGGGGTAGCTGAAATTCGGCAGGTTGAATCCTTACTGCGGGAACGCTTTGCTACCGATGCCCGCTGCGGAGACACTATCATTGCCCCGCTATTCGGGGATCTGACTCGAGAGCAACAAGACCAGGCAATCAGCCCGTGCGCGCCCGGAAAGCGAAAGATTGTACTGGCCACAAATGTAGCGGAAACAAGCCTGACCATCGAAGGTATCCGCATCGTTGTGGATTCAGGCCTGATGCGCGAATCGCGCTTTAACCCCAACAGCGGCATGAATCATCTGATCACCAGCAATATCTCTCAGGCTTCTGCGACTCAACGCGCAGGGCGTGCCGGACGTCTCAGTGCCGGGTACTGCCTCAGGCTTTGGAGCGAGGGACAACAACAATCCTTAAGCACCAAAAACACCCCGGAAATCCAACGCAGTGATCTGGCGCCGCTAGCGCTCGAGCTGGCGAAATGGGGCGTCAGTGACGCGCGCGAACTCCACTGGCTGGAGACACCTCCGCCAGGCCCCATGTCCCAAGCCCAGCAGTTGCTACAGCAATTAGGCGCCCTGGATGCCAGCCTGCGTATTACTCCTCACGGCGACACCATGCTCGCCTTCGGTGTTCACCCCCGGCTCGCCCATATGCTGGTGCGCAGTATCGACTGGGGGCTGCAGCAGCAAGCATGCTTACTTGCAGCCCTGCTATCCGAGCGGGATATTTTCCGTGGTGAAGCCCGCTGGGATCGGGATATCAGCAAGCGTATTCACGCCCTGCAAACCCGCAGCAACGACCACCGAACAGACCGCGCCACCAGCCAAAGAGTGCGCCTGCAATCCAATACCTGGCTTTCTCAATTGCAAAAAATTACGCCAAAGGCTGATGAGACTACATTAGAAATCGATAGTGCCGATGAAATTGGCGCTTTATTGGCGCTCGCCTATCCGGATCGCATTGCCAAGTCGCGACGGGATGCTGCACGGCGCGTTTTACTTTCTAGCGGTCGCGGCGCGCATTTTTCCCATGACGATGCCCTAGCCCTGAGCGAATACCTGGTTGTCGCTGAACTTGATGGGCAGGGGCGCGATGCGCGCATCCAGCTGGCAGCCGAAATATCCTCAAACGGACTTCAGGCCTGCTTCGCTGACCTGATAAAAGATGTCGTGACGGTGCGGTGGGATAATGCCGCAGGCCGCGTCGAAGCTCTGCAGCAGTCTCTGCTTGGGAGCCTGGTATTACAACAAAAACCGGCGACGCAAGTTCCTGCAGAAACCCTGAGCCAAGCCTTACTTGACGCCATTCGCCAAAAAGGTCTGCACACTCTGCCCTGGAACACAGAATCCGTACAGCTACGTTCAAGAATTGAATTTCTGCGCCAAAACAATGAATGTACCGCTTTAATGACAGACACCCCCCTGCCCGACTGGAGTGATACCGGTCTTCTCGAAAGCCTGGAGGAGTGGCTGCTACCTCACCTGCAGGGCCTCACCAAGCTTGATCAGCTCGGACAGCTGGATCTTTTTAGTATTCTTCGCCACCAATTGGATTGGTCCCTGCAACAGAAGCTTGATGAGCTGACCCCCAGCCATTACTTGGTTCCCAGCGGCTCCCGTATTCGCATCGACTACCAGGAAACCCCTCCTATTTTGGCTGTGCGCCTACAGGAGCTGTTCGGTTTGGCGCAAACGCCTACAATTTTAAAGAAGCGTTACCCACTAATGGTCCATTTGCTATCCCCAGCGCAACGGCCAGTACAGATCACCCGCAACCTTGCGAATTTCTGGGCCAATACTTACCAAGAGGTTAAGAAGGAGTTGCGTATCAAATATCAGAGACACTACTGGCCCGACGACCCGCTGACGGCGATAGCCACCACCAAAACGAAGAAGAGAATGGACAGGGGACACTAGCCCCATGATTGACACTTCTGCCCTGCGGCAGAAAAATGATTTATTCGGACCGCGGTTAAGTTACCATTCAGCCTCCACTGGATAGCCTACCCAGCAGCCCGACACTGGAATCCGCGCCAACTAGGATCAATGGACTCCAGCGTGAACTGATTTAACTCTCACTTGTAGCAATGGAGATGTATTTTGCGCCGAACACTTTCAGTACTCCTCAGCCCGCTGTTTTTTTTCGGTTGTAGCCTCGATGACCTTCCCGACGATTTAAATCAGTCAACCATCATTTACGATAAAGAAATGCGTTATCTGGTCGAGGATATAAGTGACTATGCAAAGCAGATAAACCGACATTTCATTATTGTTCCGCAGAATGGTATTGAGCTTATTACCACCACCACGACCACTACTGGTCCTGTGGATGATGCCTATCTAGACGCGACTGACGGGATCGCTCAAGAAGCCCTGTTCTTCGGTGCGAACGGCGTAGTAGATCAGCCCACCAGCACTACGGAAACCCGGCGCCTGGAAACCTACCTGGACCTAGCCAAAGATGAGGGCGATACAATCCTTATCACGGATTTTGCCAGCATTGAGCGAAATATCGATGACTCCTACCTGGACAATGAAGAGGCCGAATATATCTCCTTCGCCGCTGATCAGGAGACGCTCGATGACATACCTCGCTACCCTGATGAGCCGTTCAATGTTAATGCTCGGGATATCGACAACCTGGATGAAGCCAGCAACTTTATCAATATCACCGACCCCCGCCTGTACTCAACACCACAAGAATTTGTCGACGCACTGAGCGAAACAAATTACGACGTGCTGATCATCGATTTCTTCTTCAATGGCAAAGCCTATACCGAAGAACAGATAGAGCAGCTCAGATTGAAAGAAAACGGCGGTCGCCGCCTGCTAATGGCCTATATCAATATTGGCGAAGCACAAGATGACCGCTATTACTGGAACCCATCCTGGGTCAGCAATCCCCCTAGCTGGCTACTGGATGAAGTACCGGGAGAGCCGGGAAATTACTATGTGAGATACTGGCAGCAAGGCTGGCAAAATATCATCTACGGCAACAATGATTCTTATATGTATATGATTGTTGATGCGGGTTTTGACGGGGCCTACATGGACGGAATCGATGTGTTCGAGTACTTCGATTCGCAAGAGTAGTCACCCGGCCCCCTGCAATAAACTCAGCAGCGCCTTAAGCCTGCTGAGTTTCCTTATACTGCGTTACATATTGGGACAGTCGCCCGGACATTTCCTCTGCCAGTTTTTGCAGGGCATTGAGGGGGCGCACCATGACTTCAAATTCAATAATTTTTCCGTCTTCATCAAAGCGGATAATATCCAGCCCTTTCAAACTTTTATCACCAATACTGGCTTTAAATTCCAGCGCCAGATCCTGACCGGATTCGGTAGTGAAACTGCGGTCATATTCAAAGCTCTCAAATACCTGCATCACCGTATTTAAAATCAGGCAAACTGCCGCAGAGCTGTGGTAGGGTTTAAAGAATGCCGGAGAACGGAAAACCGCATCCTCGGCAACCATAGCAGGCAAACGGCTAAAATCTCGCTCTGCGACCATTTGGTGCCACAACGCAATTGATTCTGCTATTTTGTTATTGGAATTGTTCATTCAAAGTCTCCCTTTCATTCGTGTGTTTTTTTAAAAATTCTCGCCCGTCAGCACAACCTAACTCGTAAGTTTTTTGCGCAAGCTCAGGACTGGTGTAATCCCAAACGCTGACAAAAGGCGGTTGAGACGGCTGCACATAGGTCCATAACTGATCGCCCTGCTGCCGACTAAACCGGTCTGGATATTGCGAATAACGACGAGTAAGTAATACCAGCACCCTAGACTCACCCTTATCCAAACCAGCCACAGGGATGTTATCGACCGTGCCCCCATCAAGAGCCGTTCTGCCGTGCAGCTTTAAGCGCGGGGTAAACGGCGGTGTACAGGAAGAGCATAAAATCAAATCCACTAACTCCTCTAAACTGGAGCAGTCCCGGGCCCGATAAAACTGCTGTTGAAAACCCAACCCCAAAGCAATTTTTGGATGTAAATTCCGCAAAAAATGCTTGTCAGCATAATAGGCGGCGGCGCCGACACCAAAAGCCAAGCCGCCCGACAGGCCTTTGGGTGGGTGTACCACCGCAATACGCAGTTCCGCTCCCTCGCGCAGGGTCTCCAGGCCACCTTGAAACAGCTCTAACATCGCGTTGCGGTAAATTCGGTACTGAGGAAATACGGGCTCTTTGCGAAAGAGATTCCCCCAGTATGCATTTTTCTCATTCGCTTCAAACGCAGACCAGAAGTGCTGCCTGGCTTTCTCAGTCTTCCCCATCAGCACCAGGCTCGACATCAATCCGCCCGCAGAAACCGCAGTGACTACTTGTGGAAACAGCTTGATAGCTTTGGCTACAGACTCCCAAAAGCCTATTTGCCAGGTACAGCGCCCGCCACCACCGGCAAAAACAACTTGGTCAAACATAATTGGCCTTCCCTGTAGTAGTTACCTGATCAGCAGCCACTCGATTCAAATTTCCACAGCCCATTTGGCGTCTTCACGATAACCACTACTAGAGCCATACGTCCTGTGCAACCTCCATTTTTGACTCGCAAGTCTAATCTGCGCGGCGACACAACTTCATCACAGCCTCACGATAATCATATGCAACTAATTGCATAACGTAATCCAATCTGGGGCATTGTGCAACTGAAAGCAATCGAGTGTCGCCTGTCTTTATAGCTGCACCAGACGCTCTTTACCTGACAAAAGCACTTCGAGGAATGCATTCCCATCGGTTAGACCAATATTCAGGGTATGTCGCATGGCATTGGGATTAGTAAAGTTCCACATTCCTATGGGCAGGGGGCGTGAAGGTTGAACATAAGTCCACACCTGCCCCCCCTTTTGCACACTGAAACAGTTGGGTAAGTTGGAGAAATGCCCGGTATCGAGAATTAAAACCCTACCGTTTCCAGCCTCCAAGCCGGCCACGGGTGCATTGCCTACCAGGGCTCCATCTAAAACTTCAGCACCATGCAATGACAGACGTGGCGAAATTGGCGGGGCGCAGCAGGAGCTCAAAATGAGCTGTTCAATTTCCGCTGAATTTTTACACTGGCGTACCGGGTGGAAGAGCTGGCGAAAACCCAGGTTTAATGCCGTCATCGGATGAAGATTATGGAATAGGTGTTTATTGGAATAAAAAATTGCAAGGCCGAGTGTCAGCGCGATGGGGGTCGGCAGCCATTCAGGAGGGTAAGTTACCGCAATTCTTAAATCGGAGGTTTGATGTAAATGCTCAAAGCTATCGTGAAATAACTCATGCACCCCTTTTTTATAAATCTCAAAATGGGGAAATATTGGGTCCTTGCGAAAAGAGTTATTCCAATAGAAATTCTTTTCGGTTTTTTTGCACACAGAATGAAAGTAATCTGCCCCCTCACGGCAACGATCCATCAGCATCAGGCCAGCTACCATAGAGCCGCCCGATGCCGCACACACGACGCTGGGCCTGATGGGCAATTCACGCTCCACTGATAATAGAAATCCCAATTGCCAGGTACAGCGACTCCCTCCACCACCAAAGACCATTTGATTAAACATTCTGGCCCACCCATAGAAAATAAAATGCCACGTACAATCACTTGCTCAACAGGACTCCGACACACCTTGCCAGTGAGGACTCCAAATCTAGCACCGGAATTTACGACCCGCTCACCTGCGCCAATAACCTACAAAAGTAGTGGCGATTTATCGCCCGGTGACCACACTGCATAGACGACTTAAAAGTCCATTAACAGATTTAATTGTGATTCAATGAAACACAGAGCCTAATCATGGATTACATATCTATTGCGCGCCAGACAGCAGAGACTGATCATTGATTGCCGATAGAAAATCTCGTTTACTATTTTAGAGTGCCCCGTGCGCAAGAGGTATTTATTGATATCACCAGTCCAGCTAAAGCCTGCTGCTCATTAACTGCCCTTCGCTACTCAAGAAAGCCAGAAATGCGTGACCATCGGCAGTTCCCATCCTGAAAGTATCTTTTACCGCTTCCGGATTGGCAAAATCCCACACATTGAGCGGAACATGCCCCGAAGGCTGTACATAGGTCCAAGATTGATTGAATTTTTGCACGGTAAAACAATCCGGTAACTGCGGAAAACGTCTGGTCAATAAAATCAGTACTCGCCCCTCCCCAGCATCCAAACCGCCAACGGGCACACTGTCCACGACTCCCCCATCCAGCACTTCGGCCCCACCCTGCTTAAGGCGGGGGGTCAAAGGCGGTGTGCACGATGAGGTGATCACCAGTTTCTGTAATTGCGCCACATCGGAACAATCGCGCACTTTATAGAAAGATTGGCGATACCCCAGGCGCAGGGCCGTATTGGGGTGGAGGTTGGGATATATATAGGTATCGGAAAAGTCGATTGCCGCACCGACAGCTAATGCAATAGGTCCCGGCAGCCACTTCGGCGATGTACTCACACCCACCCGTAAGTCAGCCACCTCACACAATTGATCAAAGCCGCCCTCAAACAGCTCAGTCAGTGCCTGGCGATATATCGTGTAATGGGGAAATACAGGGTTCTTGCTGAGCAAATTGCCCCAGTGCATATTCTTCTTATTGGATTTAAACGCCGAAACGAAGTAATCAACTCCATCCAGAGATCGGCCCATCAGTATCAGGCTGGCCACCAATGCACCGGCAGACACAGCGCTGACGACTCGGGGTGCCAAGTCTATATCCTTGGCTACCGACTCCCAAAACCCAATTTGCCAGGTGCAGCGTACGCCGCCGCCGGCAAACACCACTTGGTCAAACATAGATTGCTTCCCTGGGGTTCGCACAAGCGCAATCAGAAGAGATAATTCAAGACAGATTGCCAAGCCTGCTATGGAGGCCTATTTCAAATATATACAGCGGGAGGAAACTTGGTGGGACTGCTTTCGCGGGATCTAACCTGAGAGGCTGGCAAAGATAAAAAAGGCGAACTGTCCGTTCGCCTTTTTCTGTTAAACGGCGTAATCGGCACCGATCACTCCGTGGAACTCAATAATAAGCCTGGGTCTTGTCCGTGTGGTCGGTAATATCCTTGACCCCGGCAAGTTCGGGAATTTTCTCTTTCAGAGTTTTTTCTACGCCCTCTTTCAGAGTCATATCGACCATACCGCAGCCCTGGCAACCGCCGCCAAACTTGAGCACCGCATACATATCCTCGGTCACCTCGACCAGACTCACCTGACCACCGTGGGAGGCCAGCCCGGGATTCACTTCGTTGTGTAAAACGTAGTTGATACGATCCTGAATGGGGCTGTCGTCGGTAATCTTGGGCATGCGCGAGTTGGGAGCACGAATCGTCAATTGCCCCCCCATTTTGTCCGAAGAGTAATCGACCCGAGCATCGTCCAAATAGGGGATGCTGCGCCCCTCAAAATAGGCTTTGAGGCCGTTCATTTCCATCGCTACATCACCCTCGTCCTCCTCTCCCGGGCGGCAGTAGGCGATGCAGGTCTCTGCATTCGGCGTGCCGGGACTGGAGACAAACATGCGAATGGCAATACCCTCACAGTCCTGCTTGGCCAGCAGCTCTTTCAGGTATTCCTGAGCGGATTCGGTAATAGTGACATTCAAATCAGACATATAGGCTCTCAAATAACCAAGCTTCTTTGTCGGGTATTCTACTCTCAGAAACACTCAAGGGAAACCGGCCTGTTGGCAGCCCTTCGGCCGCCACAGTGATTGTGCCCCTCAAACGGGGATCAAGCCCATGAGTGTCTCAGCCGTCTCCGCTGAAGATGCTGGGTTTTGGCCGGTGACCAGCTTGCCATCCACCACAACATAGGGTGCCCAATCACCCCCTTTCGAGTAGTTTCCGCCATTTTCCTTGAGCATATCTTCGACCAGGAAGGGCACTACCTCCACCAACTCCACTGCGGCCTCTTCTGTATTGGTAAAACCAGTCACCCCCTTACCCGCCACCAGATACTCACCGTCCTGGCGACGGGTATGACGGAAAATGCCCGGAGCGTGGCACACAGCACCCACCGGCTTGTCGGCAGCGTAAAAATTCTCGATCAGGGCTATTGATTTCGGATCTTCTGCCAAATCCCACAGCGGTCCGTGCCCCCCCGGGTAAAAAACAGCATCGAAGTCTGCTTCCTGTATATCTGCCAATTTCAGTGTATTGGCTAGTGCTTGCTGCGCAGCAGTATCTGCGCGAAAACGCTCAGTTGCCGCTGTCTGGAAGTCCGGTTCATCACTCTTCGGATCGAGCGGCGGTTGGCCACCCTTAGGTGAAACCAGAGTCACCTCTGCCCCAGCCTCCTTAAAGATGTAATAAGGCGCCGCAAATTCCTCTAGCCAAAAACCGGTCTTGTTGCCGGTATTACCCAGCTCATCATGGGAAGTGAGAACCATTAAAATTTTCATATTTCACACCTGATAGATATTTATCAATTTGCGTTAATTTTCAGTGCCTACGCGCACCACCAACTTACCAAAATTCTGCCCTTCCAGCAGTCCAATAAGAGCGTCCGGCGCCGCTTCCAAACCCTCTACCACCTCCTCCAGATATTTGATTTTTCCTTCACCCACCCATTGGCTCAGTGTCCGCACAGCCTCGTGAAAACGCGCGTAATAATCGAAAATAATAAAGCCCTGAATTTTCAGGCGTTTGGTCAACACATCACGCATCAGCAAGCTGGTGCGATCCGGGCCTTCCGGTAGGGTGGTAGCGTTATACTGCGAAATCAATCCGCACACAGGGATACGCGCAAAATCATTTAACAGTGGCATCACCGAATCAAACACCTTGCCGCCCACGCTCTCAAAATAGATATCAATGCCACCTGGACAGGCCGCTGCCAATTGCTCGGCAAAATCCCCCGCGCGATGGTCCAGGCACAAATCAAAGCCCAGCTCCTCAACAGCGTAACGGCACTTCTGTTCTCCTCCCGCCACACCGATCACTCGACAGCCCTGAAGCTTGCCGATTTGCCCGACGGTGGCACCCACCGGGCCGGTAGCCGCCGCGACAACTAAAGTCTCCCCTTTTTTGGGCGCCCCAATCTCCAACAAACCAAAATAGGCGGTAATTCCCGGCATACCCAACACCCCCAGAGAATAAGAGGGAACACTGGGGTTCTTACCCAGATTAACCAGGTCAGCGCCATCTGAAATAGCGTAATCCTGCCAACCGCTATAGCCCAACACCCAGTCACCAGCCTCAAATCCTTCCAGGTGGGATTCCACCACCCGATTTACCGTCCCGCCGACCATGGTGTCCCCCAATACCATCGGATCTGCATAGGATTTGGTATCACTCATACGACCGCGCATATAAGGGTCGAGGGACAGATAGACCGTACGCAACAGGACTTCCCCAGCTTTGAGCTGGGGAAGCGAGACCTCTTCGAGCCGAAAGTTATCAGTGGTTGGCGCGCCTTCCGGGCGAGACGCCAATACCTGACGGCGATTTATGTCGGTAGATTGCATGCTCTCTCTCCGCTTGCATTGCTATTTATAATTAACATTGCTGTCGCAAAATTAGACCGGTCGTCTATTTTTGTGACAAAACATACCCGCGACGGTAACCCCAGTGCGGATATGCCTAGAAATTCAGTTCTTGCTCAATAGCCCCAGAGTGGTGCTCATAGCATCTACCATAGGGGTCATACTGCGATTGATTTTTGACAGGAGACTAGCCCCCAACCAGAGCTGATACAATGTGGTCGCTGCCGAATACGCATTCATTGGAAGCACCAGTGAACCCTCTTCAATTGCGGATTCAATACCCTTTTGCAGGCGCTCAATAATCCTATCCGTCCCAATCCGTAAAATAATCCGCATCGACTCAGACAGGTCCGCCACTTCAGCACTTAGCTTAACCACCAGACAACGATGCATATCACAACCTTCATCACCGCTCTTCATCCAAGCCTCAAAATAGGCCAGCAAGCTATCCGCTGCAGATCTATCCCGAACGGAAAAACATTCGTCCATCTGTTTGAGATACTCTTGAAAATAGTCTTCCAACAGCGCCTCGCCAAACTGCTCTTTGGATTTGAAGTAATGATAGAAAGACCCTTTGGGTATTCCGGCGGTCTTCAGGATTTCACTTAGACCCACACCGGAAAAGCCTTTCACGGCCATTACGGAGTAACCAGTATCCAAGAGGTGCTGACGAGTATCTTCATAGCGGTTTTTCATGGAACGCACCCTACTCCTAACTAGACCGGTCGGCTAGGTTTTTATGGTTATAAACTTCTAAATTGCGCTTATAAATTGCTCAATTTTAAGGAAAACTGCTTGGATATTGTGGCGAGCTCAGCCAAAGAGGGAAACTGCAACCGGTGGGTTGACGTGACTGTGCTAAGATTGCCCCCCTTCCGTCACCAGCAATTCAAGGATAGGACAATGCTCCTTCAGTCCCGAACTCAGCGTCTTCAACAACTCCAAACCGCATTGGCGGAGCGTATCCTGATCCTGGATGGCGCTATGGGGACGATGATCCAACGGGAAAAACTGGATGAGGCGGATTATCGCGGTGTTCGTTTCGCAGATTTTCATCAGGACTTAAAAGGTAACAACGACCTTCTCAGCCTCACCCGCCCAGAGTTAATTGAACAGATTCACCGGGAATACCTGGAAGTCGGCGCCGACATTATTGAAACCAATACTTTTAATGCGACCCAGCTGTCCCAGTCTGACTACGACATGGAGCACCTGGCCAGCGAATTAAATCGCGTCTCAGCAGAAATTGCCCGCCGCGCGGCGGATGCGCTTTCCACCCCCGAGCGACCACGCTGGGTGGCCGGAGTGATCGGGCCTACATCCCGCACTGCCAGCATCTCGCCGGACGTCAATGATCCCGGCGCACGCAATGTCACTTTTGACGAGCTGGTGGAAAATTATGTTGAAGCCGGACAAGCCCTGGTGGAGGGCGGAAGTGACCTGATTCTGATCGAGACCATATTCGATACCCTCAACGCCAAAGCGGCTATTTATGCCATGCAGCAGCTGTTCGAGGAACTGGGCTTCGAGCTGCCAATCATGGTCTCCGGTACCATTACCGATGCCTCCGGCCGCACCCTGTCCGGCCAGACCACTGAAGCATTTTACTACTCCGTTGCTCACGCCAAGCCGATCTCCGTAGGCCTCAATTGTGCCCTGGGCGCTACGGAACTGCGCCCCTACGTAGAAGCACTATCCGGTGCCTGCGCCACTTATGTATCCGCACACCCCAATGCAGGCCTGCCCAATGAGTTTGGCGAATACGACGAGACTCCGGAGCAAACCGCAGCGATCGTAGCGGAGTTTGCCCGCAGCGGCTTTCTAAATATTCTCGGTGGCTGCTGCGGCACAACACCCGACCATATCCGTGCAATCGCCCGGGCAGTCGCCGATGTCGCACCGCGCCAGCTGCCGAAAATCAAACCGGCCCTGCGCCTGTCCGGCCTGGAACCTTTTATTGCCGATGAGACCGCCCTGTTCGTCAATGTGGGCGAGCGCTGTAATGTCACCGGCTCCGCCCGTTTTAAACGACTGATCCTGGAAGAGGACTACGACACCGCCCTGCAGGTTGCCGCGGCCCAAGTGGAAGACGGCGCACAGGTGATCGATTTCAATATGGATGAGGCGATGCTCGATTCGCTCGCCGCTATGCGCCGCTTCCTCAATCTCGCCGCCACCGAACCAGACATCGCCAAGGTGCCGTTTATGGTGGACTCCTCCAAATGGGAGGTGATCGAAGCGGGTCTGCAGTGCATCCAGGGTAAACCCATCGTGAACTCCATCAGCCTCAAAGAGGGCAAGGAAGAGTTCATCGAAAAAGCACAACTGTGTCTGCGCTATGGTGCGGCTGTGGTCGTGATGGCCTTTGACGAGGACGGCCAGGCAGATACCTTAGCGCGCAAGATCGAAATCTGTAAGCGCAGTTACGATGTGCTGGTGGAGGAAGTCGGTTTCGACCCCACCGATATTATTTTCGACCCCAATATTTTTGCCGTCGCCACTGGTATTGAAGAACACAATAATTACGCAGTGGACTTTATCGAAGCCTGCCAGTGGATTCGCAAAAACCTGCCCGGTGCTCAGATCAGTGGCGGCGTTTCTAATGTTTCATTCTCCTTCCGTGGCAACAACCCGGTGCGTGAAGCCATCCACTCGGTATTCCTATTCCACGCCATTAAGGCCGGCCTGAATATGGGCATCGTCAACGCCGGCCAGCTGGCCGTCTACGACGAACTGCCCAAGGAACTGCGGGAAACCGTCGAGGATGTCATCCTCAATCGCAATAGTGAAGCGACCGAGGCCCTGTTGGAAATCGCCCCCAAATATCAGGGTGGCGGGGCCGGCTCCGTGCGCAAGGAAGACTTGAGCTGGCGCGAACTGCCGGTAAAAGAACGCTTGGCACACTCGCTGGTAAAGGGCATCAATAAATATATCGTCGAGGATACCGAAGAGGCCCGCGCCATCTCATCGCGACCACTGGATGTGATTGAGGGGCCACTCATGGATGGAATGAATGTCGTCGGCGACCTGTTTGGCGAAGGCAAAATGTTCCTGCCCCAGGTGGTGAAGTCTGCTCGCGTTATGAAACAGGCAGTGGCCTACCTGCAGCCCTTTATTGAAGATGAGAAAACTGAAGACAGCCGCCCCAATGGTCGAATTCTGATGGCCACGGTAAAAGGCGACGTCCATGATATCGGTAAAAATATCGTGGGGGTGGTACTGGCCTGCAACAATTACGACGTTATTGACCTCGGCGTGATGGTGCCTGCAGAAACCATTCTGCAAACCGCACGGGAAAAAGAGTGCGATATTATCGGCCTGTCCGGCTTGATCACCCCATCCCTTGATGAAATGGTGCATGTAGCGGCGGAAATGGAGCGGCAAGAATTTGATATCCCCTTGCTGATCGGCGGTGCCACCACCTCCAAGGCGCATACCGCCGTAAAAATTGATCCGAAATTCAATCGCAACCAAACCGTCTATGTGGCCGATGCCTCCCGCGCTGTCGGTGTCGCCAGCAGCCTGATCTCCGATGAATTGCGCCCAGCATTTGTAGAAAAAGTCCGCGCCGAATACGAAAAAGTACGCACTCGCACCGCCAACCGCAAGCGCAACGACACCCGCCTGACCTACATCCAGGCACGCGACGCGGCACCGGAATTTGACTGGCAGAACTACCAGCCCGCCAAGCCCAACAAATTGGGCATTACCGTGATCGATAACTTTCCGCTGGATAGACTGCTCGATACCTTGGACTGGACCCCGTTCTTTATTTCCTGGGACCTGGCAGGTAAATTTCCAGCGATTCTGGAGGACAAAATTGTAGGCGAGGCCGCCACCGACCTCTACCACAACGCCCAGCGTATGCTGAAGGAAATTATCAATAAAAAGTTATTGCGTGCTCGTGCCGTATTCGGCCTCTGGCCCGCCAATAGCGTCGGCGACGATATTATCGTGTACAAAGATGAAAGCCGCCGTGAGGAACTGGCCCGCCTGCACCAGATGCGCCAACAGGTCCAAAAGCTGGGAGGCGACGGCTTGTGCCGCTCCCTGGCCGATTTTGTCGCCCCGCTAGAATCTGGCCGAATCGATTACGTCGGCGGTTTTGCCGTCACCACCGGTATTGGCGCCGATGAGCTGGCCAATCACTATGAGGCCCAACACGACGACTACAGCGCTATCATGGTCAAAGCCCTCGCGGATCGCATGGCGGAATCCTTTGCCGAAACCCTGCATCGCCTGGTGCGCAGGGAATACTGGGGTTATGTGCCGGAAGAGACGCTGAGCAACGAACAGTTGATCAAGGAAGCCTACCAGGGCATCCGCCCTGCCCCCGGTTATCCGGCCTGTCCGGACCATTCGGAAAAAGCCACACTGTTCAAACTGCTGCAAGCAGAGCAAAATGCAGGAGTCAGCCTCACTGAGCATTTCGCTATGATGCCTGCGGCCGCAGTAAGCGGTTGGTATTTCGCGCATCCCCAGGCCAAATATTTCAATGTTGGCAAAATTGGCAGGGACCAACTGCAAAGCCTTGCCGACCGGAAAGGGATCAGCGAGCAGGAGATGGAGCGCTGGCTTCGACCCAACCTCGAGGAATAAATCCATGGAAGACGAGAATAAAAAAGCGGCAAAGCCCAGTTTCGGCCAGGTGATAATCAGTACCCTGGCCGCTGCAATTGGCGTGCAAAGCAACAAAAACCGTGAGAGGGATTTTCAGAGCGGCAGCATTATGACCTATATGATTGCCGGCGTTATTTTTACCGCTATTTTTGTGCTCACTCTGGTACTGATCGTGAAGGTGGTTCTCGGTAATATGGGCTGAAGCGACAAGAACTCGATTCGGTAAGATAAAAAGCGGGCCACAGGTCCGCATTGCCCGGACTGCTAAAGCGCCGGCTGACGGCACTGTGCAGGAATTTAAGTGGGGTGAAGAGTTGCCCGGGACAACAAACTCCGGGCCCGAGGGAACTAGCGAGTAGCCACCCAAAATACACAGGTGGCAACAAAAATAGCGACCAACGCCACAGCGGCAATGGCGTCTATAACACTGTCGTCTTCTGAGGGAACAGCTACTTCTTCATTCATCGAATCACTCCGATTGTACTTTATTGTTATTCAAAGTAGTTGGGCCGTAAGGAACGGCTGGTCAAGTAGAGCAAATCCTCGCATATCGCGCAAGACAGCGCCAATAAGCAATCTTTCCCCCTTATAACTGTTGGTTACAGACATAGCGGAAAATATTGTTATTTATTGCATAAGAGCGCTGGTATGTTATGCGCCAGCGGAGAATTGCCCGGGGCTTACCCGTTTCTCCACCTTCTGCGCACAAAGGCAATGGAATCAAGCTGTTATGTATCGATACGACGACCGGGACCGC
The DNA here is from genome assembly GCF_023895975.1 of Microbulbifer okhotskensis. GTDB lineage: Bacteria > Pseudomonadota > Gammaproteobacteria > Pseudomonadales > Cellvibrionaceae > Microbulbifer > Microbulbifer okhotskensis. The sequence continues at coordinate 7,130 of NZ_JALBWM010000062.1, read as the reverse complement.
GCCATCATCAACGATCGCGTAGCCCAGTTCCGCGGCCAAACGGAACGTTATCTCGCCGGCGAGTTAAGCGAGGAACAATTCCTGCCGCTGCGCCTACAAAATGGCCTCTATATTCAGCGACTGGCCCCCATGTTGCGTATTGCCGTTCCCTACGGCCTGCTCAACAGCGCCCAGTTGCGTCGTCTTGCTCGCGTAAGCCGCGACTATGACAAGGGTTACGCGCATTTCACCACGCGCCAGAATCTGCAGTACAACTGGCCACAATTAGAAGATGTGCCCGCGATTCTCAACGAACTGGCCGAAGTGGAGATGCATGCCGTACAAACCAGCGGCAACTGTATTCGCAACACCACCTCAGACCCTTTTGCCGGTATCGCCCTGGATGAAATCGCCGACCCGCGCCCCTATTGCGAGTTAATCCGCCAGTGGTCCACCTTCCACCCGGAGTTCGCTTTCCTACCGCGCAAATTCAAAATTGCAGTCAGCGGCTCCGAACAGGATCGCGCCGCCATCCGAGTACACGATATCGGCGTACAAATCGTAAGACGCGGTGAAGAAATAGGATTTCAGGTGCTTGTCGGTGGCGGCCAGGGCCGCACACCGGTTATCGCGGAAACCATCCGCGACTTCCTGCCGGAAGAAGACCTGCTTTCCTATCTGGAAGCCATTATCCGCGTCTACAACCAACTGGGTCGTCGCGACAACAAGTACAAAGCGCGCATCAAAATCCTGGTGAAAGCCCTTGGCCCTGAAGAATTTGGTCGCCGTGTGGAAGAGGAATGGCTGCACATTAAAGACGGTGCTGAAAAACTCACCCAAGAGGCCCTGGCGTGGGCCAAGTCCTTCTTCACCTCACCGGACTATCGGGCGTTTGACGGCGCCGCTACCGAGACTGCCCTGCAACAGCAGGCAGACGGCGATAAAGCCTTTGCACGCTGGCTGGAGCGCAACACCTACCCCCACCGGGTACCGGGCTACCGGGCGATCAAGCTGTCCACCAAACCCACCGGTGTTCCGCCGGGCGATGTCACTGACAGCCAGCTGGATGCTATCGCCAACCTCGCTGACACTTTCAGCTTTGGCCAAGCCCGCGTCACCCACGACCAGAATGTGGTTCTCGCCGATGTCGAGCAAGACGAGCTTTATGCGCTGTGGCAGCAAGCACGCAAATATGGCTTCGCCACCCCGAATATCGGCACCCTTACGGATATGATCTGCTGCCCCGGCGGCGACTATTGTTCCCTGGCCAATGCCAAGTCCATTCCCGTAGCGGAAGCGATCCAGCGCCGCTTTGACGATATGGATTACCTCTACGACCTGGGCGATCTGAACCTGAATATTTCCGGCTGTATGAATGCCTGTGGCCACCACCACGTAGGACATATCGGCATCCTTGGCGTGGACAAAAAAGGCGAAGAGTTCTACCAGATCCAATTGGGCGGCAGTGCCTCCAACGATGCCAGCCTGGCCAAAGTCCTGGGCCCCAGCTTCTCCCGCGCCGAAGTGCCTGAAGTGATCGGCAAAATCCTTGACCTTTTTGTCGAGCTGCGCCAAACCGAAGAGCCCTTTATCGATACCTACAACCGCATCGGCCTGCAACCCTTCAAGGAGAGAGTCTATGCCAAAGCCAGTTAAACTGGGCCCCCAACCCGGCAACCCGTCCGAGCTGATCATCAGTGGTGAAATCAAGACCAATGAGTGGCAGCTGGTACCGCAAGTGGAGCCCGGTGAGGAGCTGGATCTCACCAGCCTGCCCCCAGGTAAAATTATCCTGCCACTGCGCCAATGGCTGAAGCACTGTGAAGCTTTGAGTGAGCGAAGCGGAGAGATCGGTGTCTGGCTCGACAGCGAGGAAGGTGCCAAACTGATCGGTGAAGAAGCCAATCAACGTCCCTTGATTGCCGTACACTTCCCCGCTTTTGCCGATGGCCGGGGCTTCACCGCCGGTCGTATGCTGCGCGAGCGCTACCGCTTTACCGGCGAGCTTCGCGCGGTAGGCGGCTTTATGCGCGACCAGCTGACCTATCTTCAACGCTGCGGCTTTAACGCCTATGCTTTCGAAGGTGAGCAGCCCCTCGCCAGCTTGAAAGACTCCATGAGTGATTTTGGCGATAGCTATCAGACCGGGGTAGACCAACCTCTGCCGATGTTCCGCCGCCGCTTCTAATTCTGCATTGTCGACACCAAGCCCCTATTCACAGGGGCTTAAGCCTTCTCCAGACCCAGGCCACGCAAGCCAAATTCCAAAGTGGACTGCAGCTCACTCAATTCACGCCCCGACCGCAAAACCGATGCGGTCCCATGCAACAGAGTGATCAAATAGAGTGCACAATCCTCCGCACGCTCATCCAGTCCCAATTCCCGCGATTGGAGATCAGTACGGAATAAACTTTCCAGTTGACGTACAGATTCCGCATCGGCCGCTTTTAACGCGTCAATGGCTGCGGCGGGCAACCCCTCGCCCGCGGTTTCCGACAAGCCTGATGCCAGATAGCAACCCCTCGGCGTCCCCTCACCTGCCTGCCCTTTGACGGTCGCATAGAGGTAATTGAAAACTCTTTCACGAAACGGCACGCCTTCAGCAGTGAGTAGTTCCACCCTACCCTTGGCATACTTCTCCAAATACTGACTCAATGAAAGAACAAAGAGGGCTTCCTTATTGCCAAAAGCAGAGTATAGACTGGGCCTATTAATACCCATGGCCAGGGTCAGATCTGCCAGTGAAGCGCCGACATACCCCTTTTTCCAAAATACCTGCATCGCCGCATCCAGGGCATAACTCCGGTCAAACTCCGGTTTGCGTCCCACCATAAAAAATGCCTCAAAAAGCCTTTGACAATATTGTACCGATCGGTAAGACTTACCTCAAATCGTACCGATCGGTACAGAATCAAATCCACCCCTAGACTGGAGCGTTTAGATGAGTATTTCTATCGAAGGTAAAGTTGCGCTGGTGACCGGAGCCAATCGCGGCATTGGTAAAGCGATCGTTGAGTCCTTTCTCACCAACGGCGCCAAAAAGGTCTATCTGGCTGTTCGCACCCCGGAAACAACGTCGGAATTAGTAAATAAGTACGGGGATCAAGTAGTCACACTTAAGCTGGATGTGACAAAAACCGAGAGCGTAGAAGCCGCAGCGGAAGCAATTCAGGACCTAGATATCCTAGTGAATAACGCAGGGATATTGGTCCCAGCAGATCCGCTCAGTGACCATGTAGAGACCTCACTGCAACAGGAGCTGGAGGTAAATACCTTTGGGCTGATCCGTGTCGCCAAGGCATTCGCCCCACAGCTGGAAAAAAACAAAGGCGCCCTGGTGCAGATGAACTCAGTAGTATCGCTGCGGACCTTCCCTCACGTCAGTACTTATTCCGCGTCCAAGGCTGCCAGCTATGCAATTACCCAAGCCCTGCGTGAAACCTTCCTAGAGCGCGGCGTGCAGGTTCTAAGTGTTCACCCCGGCCCAATCAAAACCGATATGGCCAAGCAAGCAGGTCTGGAAGATGGAGAATCTCCCAGCGCAGTGGCCCAGGGAATCATCGATGCCCTCGCAAATGGGGATTTCCACTTGTTCCCAGATGCCATGGCACAAACTTTTGAAGCGGCCTACCAAAGCTTCTCCGATTCAGTAATCACCGCAGACTTCAGCGAGTAACCCCCTCGCAAATTGCACTTACCCCTAGACTTTGAAGTCATCCAAATCACAACAGCTAACTGCCTGCAAACCTAGGGCTCTAGCAACAGATCTGAAAATTTCTCCGAGGCCACTACAGGCACAAACTCGGTAATTGAATAGGTGGAGATTCCGTTTTTAACGAACGGATCTTCATCGAGTAGCCGCCGCAGCGCCTGTTCACACGAGTGGCGCGAAATAATAATTCCACCGGTTCTAGGCGCTTTTCTACCTCCAAATAACAGACTGCCCGACCTGTACTCCCCCTCCAGATATCCCCTGTGTTCAGCAGTTAACTCGGGAGTTAGTTTTTCCATATCGGTAAAATGCAAATCCACTAAAAACATCGCTGGTTCACCTCGCCTGGGAAATATCATATGATTGCTACTAATTTCGTAGCAACTTTACCGCTACTAATTTAGAAGCGCAAGAATTATGACGCCCCCCCTGCCGAAAAAACCTGTTCGAGGCTCAAGTACCGGTATAGCTATAATGGCTGTCTTCGACCTACTAGGCCGCAAATGGAATATGAGGATCTTATGGGAACTGCGAAATGTGCCGCAAAGTTTCAGGGAACTTCAGGCGCGCTGTGACGGAATGTCTCCATCAGTGCTCAATACAAGGATTAAGCAGCTGAAAGAAGCACAACTTATCGCAAAAACCACCGATGGATATCAATTGACAGATATCGGGCTATCACTGATGGACACCCTAGATCCACTGAGAGAGTGGGCCGCCAGTTGGGAAGAGGCTTTCAAGTTGGAATAGCGCTTCACCAGACAGTAGTACCTAGATTCCCAGAACAACCGTAGCCGCTAGCGCCTGGGTGCCCCAAGGGTATTTAAATTTGCAATACCTATGTACTTGAAGGGAAACTCAACTATCAGTCCAAAATTGACTGAACTACAGCCGCAATTTCTTCGTCGCTGGCTCCATGCTCCAGCGAGAATGAGTGGTACTGATCGCCGCGCATACCGAACTTACGATCGATTTCAGCTAAACAATGCACCTGACCCTCTTCCAGAATGAAGGAAAGCTCAATCTCTTTTGATGTCAGCAAACCATTATTCTTAAATTCAATCTCCTGATAGCAGCCAGACTGAGATGAGAAGCCCTCCCCTTGCAAATGTCCCCTCTCTACATCTGCCTTGACCATCTTGAATCCACTCCGCTCGATTAAATCCAGTACCTTTTCTACAACAGGCAGCGGCCCTATCTGCAAGGGGTCCCGGTCCTTGGGGTCCAAGGCAAAATCAATATCCAGTGCGGTTTCCAACCAAACGTAACTTCTATTATTACGAGCATTCAGGATGGTAACCGGTGTCTCCTCATGCAATTGAAACTCGAAGGGCATTTTCCGGCTTTCATCTGCACCGATAGTAAACGGGTCCAGTACCTGTAATTCACTGAGCACGAAGCGCTCATAGCTCACCCCCTCATCCGTTTCCACCTTGACCTCAGTACAAAGCTTCAAGCTTATTGCGTCAATCTGTTGATCAATTTTACCGCCAACGACATGGATACTGCCATTAATAAGCCCACCCTGAAGCCACTCTGCATTTTGCAGAACGGTGTCAACTTTGGCAGAACCGATACCTACCGATGCTTTTAACTTTTGAAACATAGACATATTCAGGAAATCCACTCAACTAAATGACGCCGACCTTGTTAATATAGAATTTAATCTATTCCTGGTCTCATTAATTAGAGGCGGACACTAACATAATCTAATACCAAGTAGTATCAAGGCAACCCGGCTTGTCACAAGCCTATTGAGATCAGTCCTCCGTTGCCAACTGCTTACATTTCCTCATGCTGTGGTAGCTTATCGGTAATCTCATGCCAGCCAGCTTTACTTCCAACATGGACATGGCGCTGTGGCTTTACGCCTGGATCAGTATCCAAAGTCCCCAATGGGAAACCAAGAATATCGGGGTAACCTTCAAAGCGGGTAAAAAGACTCGAACCACACTCAGAACAAAATCCCTTATGCTCCCCAGGAGAAGATTCGTAAAACTTGATAAAAGCTTCGCCACAAATAGTTGTCCATGCCTCAGCCTTAACTTTTGCCCGAGTACGGAATGCTGAGGCATGAAGTTTTCGACACATAGAACAGTGGCAATTCAATACATCTTCAAACTCTCCATTAATTTCATACTGTACCTTGCTACAAAGGCAACTACCTGTATTTTTCATAACAATCTCCATCGCATTACTTAACAAAACTGAGGATAACGAAAGATTGCAGGAATAACTCACCCTCCCTGAATTGTCAACATTGACATCTGAAGCTGCCTCTCAACGAAGCTATATTGGCACCAGACAGACTCCTGCCCCCGCAACCAAAAATATATTCGAATGCCACTCCACTCTGGAGAAACTTTAGGGGCAACAATACCCTCCTTACTTCAGAATAGAACCCAGCGGCTCATACAAAACACCCGACAAAAGCAAATACTCTTATAAACCATTATTTGGAAGTTCAAATCACTCAGTATATTGCTCGATCTTCTGCAGATAACTTACAAGCTCTATACTTAACCATCAAATTCAATTATAAGCCTCACTCGATAAACGATATACGGCCATACCGAAACTCATACAAGTCATGCTCACACCCCCTTACCAGTTAAAAAATAAAGCAATGCCGTTTGCCACTCCAGCACCATACAAATCTCAGCGACAGCTAATCCCAACACGCTCATTCGTAATTCATACTGCACGATCTCACAAAGGCTTCGTGAGCTGAATCACACAAAAAATCAACTTACAGACAAACCCGGCACCCAAGCTTCAAGAAGTCAAAATGGGATTCCTTCCCACCTCAATTTGATCCCGCCTGACCGCATTACTGCAGCAGTCATTACAAATATAATTATCATATCGACACCAATACAACCGTAAACAACACTCAAAATATCGCCATGCAAAGGGTTGCCTTCAACTAAACTCCGGAATATTAACTTTATTTATAAAACCTACCACACGGGGGACAAAAAGATTATTGCAACCCATCCCATATACCATTGGCGTCGGCACAAAAGTGAGAGTCAATTATACTTGGAGAAATTAATTCAGCCGAGTCGATTTCTGGAAAAGTAGTCGTTTCGGTGTTTTACACAACACCCTATAGCAATTTAATTGTTTATGACAAAGCCCGATTAAAAAGGCGTCTAGGCATCTTTACTTACAGCACAATCAGCAACAAAAATTATTTTTACAAATGAGCAATATATGGACTCATATTTAAAAAGAAAAATTTACACCCTGTCGAAAGTTTGCCCCGCGCTCTTTTTGGCCATAATCATGGTGTCAGTGGGCGGGTGCGGGAGTGGCAGCAGCTCCAATGAAGAGCCCACAGAGGCAGACGCCAGCCCCCAGGGTAGCAGCCCTGATAATGGTTCCGACTCCGACTCCGACTCCGACTCCGACTCCGACTCCGACTCCGACTCCGACT
>NZ_JALBWM010000623.1 GCF_023895975.1 Microbulbifer okhotskensis | reverse complement strand
CCGCCGATGGCCACGCCGACCACTTCTGGGCCTTGGGCCTCGCTATCGAAGCGGCATCCCAACCCAGCGCCCCCATCGAATATCAATCCACCGGGCGCCGCAGCGCCTGCGCCGATAACCGTCTCAGCACCACCGATACCGGCTTTGGCACAGTAGCCGGCGGCAGCAATTTTGGAGGCTTCAACTAATGGCCGACTTTGA
>NZ_JALBWM010000622.1 GCF_023895975.1 Microbulbifer okhotskensis | reverse complement strand
AGGCTTTACACTGGGCAAGCATACTGGAGGCGTTGCGGCAAAATCCGTAACCGGGTTTGACACCCCGAAACTATCAGGCGACCCGAAGCCGCCTACCCCTGTATGCGGTTTTTTGTGCTCTGAGACCTCACCTATTCTCACCTTTTCATGGTGGGCTGTTTGGGGGGCCTTGTGCCCGCCGTTCCCTTGTAGCGGTAGTTCC
>NZ_JALBWM010000621.1 GCF_023895975.1 Microbulbifer okhotskensis | reverse complement strand
ATATCCCGGATGTTTTGGTGGGGGAAACCATTTCTGTCACCCGCAACCCCTGGCGCGAGGATGCGGTGCAGGTGCTTTATACCAACGAGGACGGCCGCGAGGTGATGCAGGTGCTGGAGCCGGAAGCCCGCGACCAATTCGGCTTTTTGCAAAGCGGCGCAATGCTGGGCGAGGAGTACAAGGCACAGCCGGAAACCCGTGCGG
>NZ_JALBWM010000620.1 GCF_023895975.1 Microbulbifer okhotskensis | reverse complement strand
GTGAAATCACAGCGGAGCAGCTGGAAGAGATTCGCAAAGAATTATTCTACGGCTATCAGCATCGCTGGCACGATCACAAGAGCGAGCGCACCCGCTTTATACTCAAATCACGCCAGATAGGCGCCACATATTATTTTGCCTGGGAAGCGTTTGAAGACGCCATAATCACAGGTGACAATCAGATATTCCTTTCCGCCAGCCGCA
>NZ_JALBWM010000619.1 GCF_023895975.1 Microbulbifer okhotskensis | reverse complement strand
TAAAATCGAATACTGCCTATGCCTTGGACGCCCAACAGACAATAGACGAAGAAGGTCGATCACGAATTGAGCTATATGCCGATCATGCCGTCAAAGTTGCGACAGCAATTCGTGCGCTTGGAATTAAATACCTTGCTGCAGATGCCTATTACACAATACTTCGGACAGTTTTAGGGGGCGAAATAGGTAGGAACCACGGCCAGAT
>NZ_JALBWM010000618.1 GCF_023895975.1 Microbulbifer okhotskensis | reverse complement strand
ACGTTGGAGGATCATAGCCAGCGTTAAAATTTTGAGGCGAGGGTTAACAATGTTGAAAAGACAAAGGCTACAGCACCTAAAACGCGTTAGCTTTTTCACAAAAGCCCCTCCCCCGTGTCGAGGGGTCGGGGAGGGGGTTACACCCACGCCTTAGGCATCTTCTGCCCCCGCATCCCCACAAACTCCAGCGTCTCATCCCGTTCCCC
>NZ_JALBWM010000617.1 GCF_023895975.1 Microbulbifer okhotskensis | reverse complement strand
AAAAGCGTTGAGGAACTGTACCGTTGCCGTCGTCTCGATCTCCTTAATCGTCTTGATCAGCGTCGACTTGGCCTCCACGATGTCATCGCGCTGCTTGCTGATCGTGTCGTGGCGCTCCTTCATTTCGTCGTAAGCCTCCACGGCCATCGGGTTGATCTCTCCGTAGTTGCCGATGCGGCCGCGCAGGCGGTCGACCTTCACCTCCA
>NZ_JALBWM010000616.1 GCF_023895975.1 Microbulbifer okhotskensis | reverse complement strand
GCCCGCGCAATCGACAATGCCGTAGCGCTCGGCGTGTTCGTACGGCACCGGCTCCACCATGATCTGCGGATGCTCATTGCGGCTGAAGGCGGCCATCATGCCGGCCATGTCGACGTGGCCGCTATCCGCGGTGCGGTTGTTGATCAGTACGTCCGGCAGCATGACCGCGAAGGGTTCGTCGCCGATAATACCGGCGGCGCAGAGTA
>NZ_JALBWM010000615.1 GCF_023895975.1 Microbulbifer okhotskensis | reverse complement strand
ACCTACTGTTGAGAGCAGCGCAGTATTTTCGCTTGTCTATTTACCGGGGACTATGCTTTCCCAACTGGATTTTCACGTGAACAAGGTCACAGTTGTGTTGAGATGGCGCGAACTGTCTCCAGCAGGAGGGTCGTAATTTTCTCAAACTCGTTGTCCGAGTAGCGATACTTTGGTGTACTGACGCTGATTGCGCCTACCGGTTCACC
>NZ_JALBWM010000061.1 GCF_023895975.1 Microbulbifer okhotskensis | reverse complement strand
AGTATCCGGCCTTGGTTCCTACCTATTTCGCCCCCTAAAACTGTCCGAAGTATTGTTCTATAAGAGTTACACCTATTATTTTTTTCATGGTACAAACCCTTTTCCTTGAGAAAGTACCAGGATAAAGTTGGTTGTCCAAAAAACAATCACAGTGTATTACAGCAGCGTTTCCCCTTCCGCTTGATGACTGTCCCTTTAGCTTTCCAGCCCTAGTTTTTTAAGGCGGTAACGTAGAGAGCGAAAGCTAATCCCTAGTTTTTCTGCAGCAGCAGTTCTATTCCATCGTGTTTTCACCAGAGCATCTTCGATGACGCCTTTTTCAATTCCCTGTAGAAAGTTATCCAGAGAGGTATGTTGAGCTGGATCGAAACTATTAGAGTTAATTAAGCTGGTTGTTGATTGGCTTTGATTCTTGGGTGGGTTAGGTGCAGTTAATTGTTTTTGTTCGCTATTATTAAGTAGTAGGTCATCAGCGTGAATGACCTGTTGATTTGACAGTGTAATAGCACGTTCAAGAATATTCTCTAATTGACGCACGTTCCCAGGGAATGAGTAGGCCTGGAGGGCTACTAACGCTTCCCGTGATATTGCTGGAGCAGGTATTCCCGCATTAGTAGCGATTCGCTGTGTGATAACGTCAAGCAGTAAGGGGATGTCTTCGGCTCTTGTGCGCAAAGGTGGCGTAGCTATTTCAATAACATTAATACGATAGAAAAGGTCACTTCGAAATCTACCTTTGTCTACTTCTTGGCTTAAGTCTTTATGAGTGGCGCTAAGGATACGAATATCAATTGGAATTTCCTGATTTGACCCAACTGGACGAATACTTTTCTCTTGAATTGCACGTAGGAGCTTTACTTGCATCTCTAATGGAAGATCTGCAACTTCATCGAGAAAAAGTGTGCCTCCCTCAGCGCTCTGAAATAAGCCCTGCTTGTCTTTATGTGCGCCTGTAAAGCTTCCTTTCTTATGTCCGAAAAACTCACTTTCCATCAGTTCAGATGGGATGGCACCACAGTTAATCGGAACGAAAGGTTTCTCGGCTCGAGGACCTTGTAAATGTATTGAGCGAGCTGCCAACTCCTTTCCTGACCCGGATTCACCGCTGATATATACTGGGGCATCACTCCGAGATACTTTATTAATTTGATCTCGGAGACACCGCATAACGGGCGATTCGCCAAGTAGCAACTCTTTTTGATTTGTTGCTTTCTGGATAGTGGAATGGCTATTTAACCGTATGGCCAGTTGGGCCAGGTTACGTAAGCGCTCCAGATCTACTGGCTTGCTAACAAAGTCAAATGCGCCGAGCTTAAGGGCTTTGATAGCGGTATCCATATTTCCATGCGCGGTGATAACCGCGATCGGCAGCTCTCTTTCAAGACTCTCTTGAATATGCTCTACGAGTTGTAAACCATCGCCATCGGGTAGGCGCAGGTCGGTGAGGCAGAAGTCATACTCATGCTCATCCAGTAGATCTTTCGCATGGGAAAGCGTACCCGCAGTATGGCAGTCTACATCCATACGTTTAAGCGTGAGGCTAATTAAGTTGCAAATATCCGGTTCGTCGTCGACAACCAGTGCCAAAGCTCGCATTATTTCTTTGTCTTTTTTTGTTTTGTTGAAATTACTTGGCTGGATGCCAGCTGTAATTATGTCAGAAATTTCTTACGAATAATGGCTCGGAATTTGGGAAAATTTCCTGAACCAGATCAAGTCACACTCGGGCTGTGAACAAATTCGATCCTGAAACAGCTTTTTTGGTCTTCACTTTGACAGTGGTAGAGGCTCAGTTTATTGGCTTCACAGAGTTCTCGGGCGATATAAAGACCAAGTCCACTGCCGTTTTTACCGGTGGTGAAGAACGGTTCGAATACCTGATCCATGATCTCTTTAGGTACGCCGGTACCTAGGTCTTTGACATCGAGCACAGTGCAGCCGCGCTTGGTATTGTAGTAGGCTGAGATAATAGCGTGGCTGGTGCCAGTCGCAAGTTCTGAGTGCTGCAGAGCATTATCTGTCAGGTTAGTAACCACTTGTGCTAATTGAGCGGGATCAAACTGTACTGGCAGTGTCTGTTCTGGCAGATTTATGTCAACCAAGCTGTCAGCTTTCCCTGTATTGAAGTCGACAAGAAACTGTTTCAGCCAACTCCTCAGGTCGTATTTTACAGCTGAGCTGGCTCGCCTGCGTGAGAGTTGCATAACGTTTTCGATAATCTGATTAATACGCTGGCTTTGGCGACAGATTATTTCTGTAAGCTGGCGCTCTTCTTCGGGTATCTGGGGAGATTCTGAGAGCAGTTGTGCCGCATGGTTGATAGCGCCTAGCGGGTTGCGTATTTCATGGGCGATAGAGGCAGTTAGCTGGCCGAGAGAGGCCAGTTTTAGCTTTTGTGCAGCCTCTGCCAGCTTGCGGTTATTTTCCACAAATACCAAAGTACTGTTGCCAGAGTCATGGCGCAGCTCCGAAAAACTTGCGTGAAGTTCATCGCCATTTTTTGCCGGGATCAATATATTGCTATTGGCGCCATGATTTCGCCACTCTCTGACTTCTTTCCTCAGCCTAGTATGGTGGTTGTGTTCAGAATCGAGTTGATCGCCCAGCAATCTTTTGGCCGCATGATTGATCAATTCAGGCTTGTAAGAGGGCCCTATAACGAGCACGCCGGTGCTCATTCTCTCTATGATTTGCTGAGCCAAGCGCTGTAGGTGCGCGGCCTGCCGACTTTGTTGGTCTGCTCGAATATTGGCTTTGCGGATACGCTCGGATAGATATTGAATAGCACTGACGGTGATAAATAGGAGTAGGCCCAGCCCGCCTGCAGAGACGATTTCCTGGCTGGAGCCCTGCTTGGCAAGCAAGTGATAGAGTTGGAGTCCAATGACTCCCAAACTGGCAATGGCTGCAAAAAATGCGCTGAGTCGCCGATCCAGAAGGATAGCGCCGATTGAGCAGCTAATCAGCAATAGGTAGCCCAGGCCTGAGTTCAGTCCGCCGCTGGCTTCAATTAATAGTAGGAATACCAGGATGTCACAGCCCAATACGATACCGACTTGGTCGGTGCTGGTTTGATAGGCCTTTTGGCGCAGGAAGAGCAGCCAGCTCACATTAAGTAGGGCATAGGTGGCTGTGGTGTAGATAAAAAGCGATGGTAAGTGCTCACCCAGTGAGCCTCCACCGATATCTGAGAAGAAAACACCCAGTAAAACCAGGGCTATTGCCACGCGGTATATTGCGCTAATACGCAAGAGTTCGTGGTGCTGTAACGGAGATGTCTGAGAACTGCTCACTGTAGGTGCCCGGTATTCTTGTAGTAGTGGGCCGCTGCTGTTGCTACTTCGATAGGGTTACAATAGCGGCCTGTCTTGTCCGAGGTTCAACAATGTCTACTTTGCAGCTAGTGCTGGCACAAATCAATTCCCTGGTTGGCGATATTCCAGGGAATACCCATCAGGTGATCGAAATTACACGCCGAGCTTACCACGAGTTGGGTGCGGATCTGGTCACTTTCCCGGAGCTGACCTTGTGTGGCTATTCTCCTGAGGACCTTCTGTTAAGACCCAGCATGCAAATTCGCATTGATGCGGCCTTGGATCAGTTGAAAGCAGCGGAGTTACCCTGTGCAATTGTTGTAGGCTATCCACGCTTGCGTGATGGCTACCTATTTAATATGGCGGGCGTGATTGCGGAAGGGGAGTTGATCGCGGAGTACGCCAAGCAGAAGCTGCCGAATTACCAGGTCTTTGATGAAAAGCGTTATTTCAAGCCTGGCGTTAGCCCCTGTGTCGTGGACATTAAAGGTATTCCGGTGGCACTGAGTGTCTGTGAGGATATTTGGTATCCCGAGCCCATCCAACAGGCGGTTGATGCTGGTGCCAAGTTGGTTCTCAACATCAATGCTTCTCCATTTCACCGTGGCAAGGCTCAACAGAGGCTAGAGCTGCTTTCCAGACAAGCTAAAGCAGCTGGAGTGGCTATTGCCTACGTGAACTGGTGTGGTGGTCAGGATGAGCTGGTTTTTGATGGTGGCTCGATCGTAGTTGATACCGAAGGAGGAGTCAGTGTTCGGGCTGAGGAGTGCCGGGAGCAGTTGCTACCTGTTTCTGTGTCGTTGCAGGGAAATGGTTTGACGGTTCTTCCCGGAGAGGTAGCTTCCCCTCTGTGTGAGCTGGCTTCTGTATACCAAGCCCTAGTATTAGGGGTTCGGGATTACGTCAATAAGAACGATTTCAATGGAGTGGTACTGGGTCTCTCCGGTGGGATTGACTCCGCGCTGACCCTGGCAATTGCAGTTGATGCGCTGGGTAAAGATCGCGTTGAGGCAGTGATGATGCCTTTCCGCTATACGTCGGATCTGAGTAAGAATGATGCCGCTGATCAGGCGGAGAGAATGGGGGTCCACTATCGGGAAATCAGCATCGAGCCCATATTTGATGCTTTTATGGGGTCTCTTGCTGAAGAGTTTTCTGGCTGTGCGCGGGATACAACCGAGGAAAATCTGCAGGCTCGTTCTCGGGGAGTGCTATTGATGGCCATTTCTAATAAGAAAGGCTCGATGGTTCTGACGACAGGCAACAAAAGTGAGATGGCTGTTGGTTATGCGACTCTGTACGGAGACATGGTAGGTGGTTTCAATGCCCTGAAAGATGTTCCAAAAATATTAGTGTTTGAGTTGGCTCGTTATCGCAACACTTGCTCCGAGGTCATTCCTGAAACAGTGATCACCCGCCCCCCCAGTGCGGAATTGGCCCCGGATCAAGTGGATTCTGACAGCTTGCCGCCCTATGAGGTATTGGATGAAATCCTCGATCTGTACGTAGACCACGATCATAGCGCTGAAGAAATCATCCGGCGTGGTTTTCGTAGGAAGGATGTTGAGCGGGTGGTCAGCCTCGTTGGCCGCAATGAATACAAGCGTCGCCAAGCTGCTATTGGCGTGCGGATCTCTGAACGTGGGTTTGGGCGGGATCGTCGCTACCCAATTACCAATGGTTGGAAACTGGGCGATTGATCAGTGCTTCAAAACGAGAAATGGCACCATTTCTCGTTTTGAAGCAGGAGCTTACATCAACTCTGGAGGGAGAGGGGTTTCGTCCCGGTTGTATTCGGGATTGTAGAGCTCACGGCTGTCAAAGCCGCGGGGATCAGATTTTTCGAAGAGGCCCAAAGTCACTCTATGTACCAGGCTGCGACCACTGGGCCCTTCATAGAAGCTGTAATTGAAGCTGCCATCTTCGTTGACGGCCGGGTGTTTGGGGTAGTTGTTTAGCAATACATCCAGGGCATTGGCTTCGAGTTCGGGCATTTCCATCAAGTGGTAGCCCTGAACCATGACCGCCAGGGCATCGGGAACTGCTGGCGTCTGCTGGAAGTTTTCCACAATGTAGCGGCCGCGGTTAGCTGCAGCCAAATAGGCGCCGCGCTTGAAATAGTAATTGGCCACATGGACTTCGTAGCGAGCGAGCAGATTGCGCAGATGAATCATGCGTTTTTGCGCATCTGCGGCATAGCGACTCTCGGGGTAGCGGGCCATCAGTTGGGAAAAGTAGGCGAATGACTCCCGCGCGGAACCTGGGTCACGGCTGGTTAGATCAGTAGGCATGAAACGCTCAAACAGGCCTGTGCCCTCAGTGAAGGATGACAAACCCTTCATGTAATAGGCGTAATCTACATTGCGATGTTGAGGGTGCAAGCGGATAAAACGATCCGCAGCGGCGATGGACGCATCATTCTCATAATTGCGGTAATAGGCGAAAATAAGCTCGAGCTGAGCTTGCTCGGCATAGTTACCGAACGGGAAGTTATCCTCCAGCGCTCGCAGGTTTTTGATCGCAAGATCCCACTGGCTGGTCCGCAGCTGCCGCTGCGCCATCTCGTAGTACGCTTGCTCTGTACGTGAACCGGTGGGCAAGCCCACTTCCGAATCATCTGTGTTGGCGCAGGCAACCAATATTGCGGACACCAAGGCCAGCCACAGCATTTTCCAGGTCTGCATAGCCCCTCGCTCTATCATTCTCACACTCTACCTTATTAAACTACCCACCAGTATTAACCTGGCGCGTCGGACATTTAACCACAGTCGCGGAGCTGCCCAAAGTATTTGAATTGATTAATGATTGACCACATAAAACTCGATATCCAAGTTCCTGCCAATATGGCCGGTCGACGCTTAGACCAGGCTGCGGCCGAATTAATTCCCGATTATTCGCGTGCGCGCCTTCAATCGTGGATCAAAGGCGGCCAACTTACCCTTAACGGCGCTCCTGCCAAGCCTAAAGATAAGCTCTTTGGTGGTGAGCGCCTCTGCCTCAGGGCGGAGCTGCAACCCCAGGGCAGCTGGCTTGCCCAGGACTTAGACCTAGACATTGTCTATGAGGACGACTGCTTGATGGTAGTCAATAAGCCTGCAGGTCTCGTTGTACATCCAGCAGCGGGTAACCCCGATGGTACTTTGCTCAATGGCCTTTTGCATCATAACTCCACTCAAGAGCTGGTGCCTCGCGCCGGTATTGTTCACAGGCTGGACAAAGACACCAGTGGTCTGATGGTCGTGGCTAAGACCCTGGCCGCTCAGGTGCACCTTGTGAACCAGCTGAAGCAGCGGACGGTCAGCCGGCAGTATGATGCGCTTGTTCAAGGTTACATCACTGGTGCCGGTCGTGTTGATGCGCCTATCGGTCGACATCGGCAAAATCGTCTCAAAATGGCTGTTTTAGACTTTGGGGGCAAAGAGGCAATCACCCATTATCAGGTTCAGCAGAGATTTAGGACATACACGCTCTTACGCTGCAAGCTGGAAACCGGGCGGACACACCAGATCCGCGTACATATGGCACATATTCGCCACCCTCTGGTTGGAGACCCAGTCTACGGCGGTCGTCCTAAGCTCCCGCGAGAAGCATCAGCAGAGCTAATCGGCGCATTGCAGGGCTTCCCAAGGCAGGCCCTACACGCAGCCGAACTTGCCCTAGTACATCCCACCACTGGGCAGGCGATGCACTGGTGTGCACCAATGCCAACAGATATGCTGTCACTGCTCAAGTTACTCAAAGCCGATGAGGCTTGAATTACCGGCTCGCCAAATAAAGTGGGCTTTTCACGAGTGCCCCAAAGTAACATTGCGTAAGGCAAGATAACTCAATGCCAAGTAATCATTATCTGATACCAAACTGGCCTGCACCCGCTGGGGTAAAGGCAACGACAACGCTGCGTACCGGTGGACACAGTAGCGGCTGCTACGCCTCATTTAACCTCGCTGCCCATGTCGGTGATGAGGAGGCTGCCGTGCTTGCCAACCGTCACCAGCTCAGGGAGGAACTGGCGTTACCCAGTGAGCCGCAATGGTTGGAACAAATTCACAGTGACAGGGTAGTCGAAGCGCAGGGTGACGCCTTGACCCGTACTGCGGATGCCAGCTTCAGCACGAATAATGGCATTGTATGTGCTGTACTCACTGCGGATTGCCTACCAGTGCTGATTTGCGATAGAGCTGGGACCCGTGTTGCAGCCGCTCACGCCGGTTGGCGCGGTTTGGCCGCTGGCGTCTTGCGCAATACTGTGGAAGCCATGGACTGTGACCCTGGGGAATTGATGGTGTGGCTTGGGCCGGCAATTGGACCTGAAGCATTTGAAGCCGGAATCGACGTACTAGAGGCCTTCTTCGAGAATGCTCAAAACAGTCGCCATACAGAGTTAATTGCCAAGTGTTTTCGCCCCCATAGCCGGAAACCTCTGCACTTTATGGCAGATATTTATGCCCTAGCACGTGCCGAGTTTGCAGAGATTGGGGTCTCTGAAGTACATGGCGGTGATTTTTGTACTGTAGCCGCACCGGAGAAATTCTATTCGTATCGAAGGGAGTCTGACACCGGCCGCATGGCATCCCTGATATGGCTGCAGTAGCGCATAATAAGAGCGATGGTTGTTGCAGGGCGGCGGGTCCTGCATTGCGATAACTCACATGCCGCCGGCCCGCATACCTTCAGGTAGACGAGCACTGAGATGGGGGTGAACTTATCCGTTGCAAGGCTGGTTTTCTATTCATAAGGCCGATTTCAGGCATATATTTAACTAAAAATTGTTTTTCTTCGAAAAAAACTCGTAATTGATTTAAATCATTGAAAATTCCTCTTGCGTCCCTATTTTACTTTTCAATACCACACTGAATGCATAGGGCCGAATAGCGTCACTATCACAGTGTTCTAGTGCAACTGAGTAAAAGAGGTTTCGCGCATGCGAATTGACCAAATGACAAACCCATTGCAGGCGGCATTTGCCGATGCGCAATCTCTGGCGGTGGGGCGCGATCACAATCAGATTTATCCTGATCACCTGATACTGGCGCTACTCAATCAAAACAATGGCAGTGTGCCGGCCTTTTTATCCCAGGCGGGTTTTAATCTTAATGGATTGCGCAATGATCTTGCCAAACGGTTGGATAACCTGCCTAGGGTGACCTCTCCCACCGGCGATGTGGGTATGTCTCAGGAATTAATGCGCCTGATGAATCTTACCGACAAGAAAGCGCAACAAAATGGCGACAGTTTCATTTCGAGTGAGACCGTTTTATTGTCGGCCTTCGATTCTGCCTCGGGAGAAATCTCCAAAATATTAAACGCCAATGGCGATTTAAAACAATTAGAAGCAGCGATTCAAAAAATACGTGGTGACGAAAAAGTGGATGATCCCAATGCCGAGGAAGCGCGGCAAGCGCTGGATAAGTACACATTGGACCTGACCGAGCGCGCCCTGGCGGGGAAACTCGATCCGGTAATTGGTCGCGATGATGAGATTCGCCGAACAATTCAAGTATTGCAGCGGCGCACGAAAAATAACCCGGTACTGATCGGTGAGCCGGGTGTGGGTAAAACGGCCATTGTCGAGGGGCTCGCTCAGCGCATCGTCAATGGCGAGGTGCCAGAAGGGCTAAAAAACAAGCGTTTATTGTCCCTTGATCTTGCAGCACTTCTAGCCGGGGCAAAATTTCGTGGTGAATTTGAAGAGCGCCTCAAAGCAGTTTTAAATGAATTGTCCAAGCAAGAAGGGCGCATCATATTATTTGTTGATGAACTTCACACCGTGGTGGGTGCCGGTAAGGCTGAAGGCGCTATGGATGCGGGCAATATGCTAAAACCGGCTTTGGCGCGCGGTGAGCTTCATTGTGTTGGTGCTACGACGCTAAATGAATATCGCCAATATATTGAAAAAGACGCAGCTCTGGAGCGCCGCTTTCAAAAAGTGTTGGTTGATGAGCCCACTGAAGAGGACACTATTGCTATCCTGCGTGGATTAAAAGAGCGCTACGAGGTGCACCACGGTGTTGATATCACCGACTCCGCAATTATTGCCGCCACTAAACTATCGCAACGTTACATTACTGACCGCCAATTGCCAGATAAAGCAATCGACCTCATTGATGAAGCCGCCAGTCGGATAAGAATGGAGATTGATTCAAAGCCAGAATCCATGGATAAACTGGAACGTCGCTTAATTCAGCTTAAAATTGAGCGCGAGGCTGTAAAAAAAGATACCGATGATGAGGCTACCAAAAAACGTTTATCAAAGCTGGAGGAGGAGATCCTGCAGTTGGAGCGTGAATATTCAGACCTAGAAGAGGTTTGGAAAGCAGAAAAAGCCCAGCTCGC
This sequence comes from Microbulbifer okhotskensis, assembly GCF_023895975.1. Taxonomy (GTDB): domain Bacteria; phylum Pseudomonadota; class Gammaproteobacteria; order Pseudomonadales; family Cellvibrionaceae; genus Microbulbifer; species Microbulbifer okhotskensis. The sequence goes on along the minus strand of NZ_JALBWM010000061.1, from coordinate 14,945 downwards.
TGGGAGCCATGACCTTAAGGAAAAGCTTGAACAGGCCAAACTCGATATGGAGTCCGCCCGCCGTGCGGGAGACCTCACGCGAATGTCCGAGCTGCAATATGGTGTTATCCCTCAATTAGAACAGCAGCTTAAAACCGCCTCTACCGTGGAGACAGCAGAGGAACCCCGTTTATTGCGCAATAGAGTCACCGATGAAGAAGTGGCGGAAGTTGTATCCCGCTGGACAGGTATCCCCGTATCCAAGATGCTTGAAGGTGAACGTGAAAAGCTGTTGCGTATGGAAGAAGAGCTGCATAAGCGAGTAATAGGGCAGGGTGAAGCGGTAGAAGCTGTAGCTAATGCCGTACGCCGATCCAGAGCAGGTCTGGCTGATCCAAACCGCCCTAATGGATCTTTTTTATTTCTTGGCCCCACTGGTGTTGGCAAAACTGAACTCTGTAAGGCCTTGGCACAATTTCTCTTTGATACTGAAGATGCCATGGTGCGTATTGATATGTCGGAGTTTATGGAAAAACACTCCGTAGCGCGCCTTATCGGAGCCCCTCCAGGTTATGTTGGCTATGAAGAGGGGGGTTATTTGACTGAAGCGGTCAGGCGTAAGCCTTACTCTGTTGTGCTGCTTGATGAGGTCGAAAAAGCGCACCCCGACGTCTTCAATATTCTTTTGCAGGTTCTTGATGATGGTCGCCTGACTGATGGTCAGGGGCGCACAGTGGATTTTCGTAATACGGTAGTTGTGATGACTTCTAATCTGGGTTCTGATTTGATACAGAAATATACATCCAACCAAAATGGTGATGATCTGGATGCAGAAATTCACTATCGGCAAATGAAAAATGCGGTGATGGAAATTGTCGGAAATCACTTCAGACCGGAATTTATTAATCGTATTGATGAAGTGGTTGTATTCCACCCGCTGAACAAGGCTGAAGTTCGTTCTATTGCCGAAATTCAGCTGCGACAACTCTGCCAACGCCTGGGCGAGCGCGACTTGAAGTTGGAGGTGTCTGAGGAACTGTTGGATAAGCTGGCAGATGTGGGATTTGATCCCGTATATGGCGCCCGCCCGCTAAAACGTGCCATACAAGTTTGGCTGGAAAATCCGCTGGCACAGGATGTCCTGGCCGGAAAATTCCCCCCGGGAACTACTATTCATGCTGCGGTAGATGGCGATAAAGCCGTATTTCACTAGCTGATCCTCAAGAGGCGCCAGTTTTTACTGGTACCTCTTGATTTCAATTTTCTTCCTTTCCTCCTCCATATCTATACTCACAAGTGCGGTTTTCCGCTCACTCGTTTCTACATGAGCTGAGATGAGAGAGTTCTAGGGAATACTGGATTAAATAGGTGTTAATTTATCTAAAAATACTCCTTAAGAAAACCTTGTGGGGAGCCAAGTATTAGTAAGCGTATGTTGTTGATGCTACTGGGCTGCCTTCTTCTTTTTGGCGGAATTTTTGCTTTTAAATTATTTGGCCGGCACATGTTGAACCAGTATCTCGACAATATGTCCCTGCCTGCAGCTATCGTGACTTCGGCAACAGCAAACATCCAACACTGGCGGGAAGATCTGCGTGGTGTTGGAACTATTCGGGCCGTTAATGGTGTTGAGGTAACAACTGAGGCTCAGGGTGTAATTAGTGCCATTCACTTTCGATCTGGAGAATATGTCAATAAGGGAGATTTGTTGGTAGAAATATTTGCGGAGCCAGAAAAGGCGCAGCTGCAGGTCTTGGATGCAGAGCTGCGCTTAGCGCGGCGCAATTATATACGTATTAAAACATTGTTGGACCGAGGTGTCACAACAGAAGCTGATTTGGACACTGCGCGAAGTACACGGGACCAGGTTGTTGCTAATATTGAAGTGCAACGCGCTCGTGTAGATCAACGTCGAGTTGTTGCGCCTTTTAGCGGGCTGCTTGGGATTAGGCGAGTTGACCTCGGTCAGAACGTCAGTCCCGGAGAGGCGGTTGTTTCCCTACAGCAATTGGACCCAATCTTTGTGGATTTTTCCCTGCCAGAGCAGAAATACGCCCTGGTTAAATCTGGGCTTCCCGTTAAACTTAGCACCGACGCCTTTCCGGGAAACATTTACCAGGGAAAAATAACTGCTGTTGATTCCCAGATAGATAAAGCCAGCCGAAACTTCTTAATCCAAGCCACGTTAGAAAATCCCAAGCGACATTTACGTCCGGGGATGTTTGCCCAGGTTTCTGTACAAATTGATTCCAGCCGCAAAGTACTGGTAATTCCTCGAACAGCATTAATATTTGCCCCCTACGGAGTGGCAGTTTTTTTACTGGAGAGGGATGAGAGTAGTGGAGAGATCGTGGCCACTAAGCGATTTGTAAAAACAGGTGAAGAGCGTGGCGATCTGGTCGAGATAGTTCAAGGGTTACTTGTCGGTAACGTGGTGGCCAGTAGTGGGCTATTAAAACTACGAAATGGTGAAAAAGCGATAATTAATAATCAAAACCCACCGCCGGACAACCCATACCCAAAGCCCGAGAATAGTTGAGGCGAAATACAAGTCCTGTGAATTTTACAGAAGTTTTCATTCGCAAACCGGTATTGGCATCAGTGGTGAGCCTGTTTATTTTTTTATTGGGATTGCGGTCTCTCACTGAATTGAATATACGGCAATACCCTGAGATTGAGAATGCTGTAATTACAGTTTCAACGGTTTATGTTGGCGCTGACTCAGATTTGGTACAAGGTTTTATTACTACCCCCCTGGAACAAGAAATAGCGACAGCTGATGGCATTGATTACATGGTTTCTACCAGTGTCCAGGGGCTCTCTATGATCAACGTTTATGTACGGTTTGATTACGACCCGAATGAAGTTTTAACTCAGGTCGTTGCCAAAGTGAATAAACTGCGCAGTGAGTTACCTGATGAGTCTGAAGATTCCAGTGTTGAGATGCAGCAGGGTGAGACAACTGCTGCGATGTACCTCTCATTTTCCTCCAATATTCTTGCCAATAATCAGATCACGGATTATTTGACAAGGGTGGTCCAACCAAAGCTGGCGACTATAGCGGGAGTGCAACGAGCCCGTCTACTTGGAGATAGTACCTTTGCAATGCGAGTGTGGTTAAAACCGGCAGAAATGGCCGCTCTCGAAGTGACTCCTGCGGATGTAGCTGATGCGCTGCGAGACAACAATATACTCTCAGCTGTAGGGGCAACCAAGGGTACTCGTGTTGCACTCGAGTTGCGTGCAGATACTGATATTGCCCACCAACTAGATTTTCGTCGGCTGGTGGTGCGCTCTAATGGGGATCAGTTGGTGCGTTTGGGGAATGTTGCAGAGATTGAGTTGGGCGCTGAATCTTACGATAGCTCGGTGACATTTAATGGACAGTCGGCAACGTTTATCGCTGTTGAAGTGGCTCCAGATGCTAATTCTCTTGACGTAATAAAGAGCGTTCGTGAAGAGCTGGAGGGCGAAATTTTCCCCCAGCTTCCTCAGGGTATGCTGGGAGAAATTCCTTACGACAGTACAGAATATATACAGGACTCGATAGAAGAGGTGGTAGAGACGATTCTTGAAGCAGTGCTGATTGTTATTGTAGTTATCTATCTGTTTTTGGGATCAGTTCGCAGTGTGTTAATACCGGCTATAGCACTGCCGTTATCACTTGTCGGTGCATTTTTCTTAATGCTATTGATGGGCTTCTCCATCAACCTCCTCACACTGCTCAGTATGGTGTTGGCAATTGGTATTGTTGTTGATGACGCAATTATTGTTCTGGAAAATGTACATCGCCATATCGAAGAGGGACTGTCGCCGCGGGAAGCCGCTATTGTTGGAGCTCGCGAACTGGCGTGGCCGGTAGTGGCGATGACTACCACCTTAATTGCCGTATATATCCCAATTGGTTTTTTGGGGGGGTTGACCGGCACGCTTTTTATTGAATTTGCATTTTCCCTGGCCGGTGCGGTACTTCTATCCGGCGTGGTTGCTCTTACCCTGTCACCGATGATGGCGTCAAGGATTTTGAAATCCCGTGATGGAAATGGAAACCGGCTGGAAGTTTGGTTGGAGTATCAATTTGGCCGGTTGCAAAAGAGTTTTGAAGAAAAACTGCACAGTTCTCTGAATGAGCGTCAGGTCATTTTGGTTTTTGGATTTATTGTTTTAATCAGTTGCTATTTCTTATTTGTAACTTCACCCCAAGAGCTCGAACCTACAGAAGACCGGGGCCTCGTCCTTACTATTTCGACGGCGGATGCCTACGCAACCTTGGATTATGTGGAGCAGTACAGTGGTGAGTTAACTGAGATCGCTGAGCGATTTACTGAAGTCGCAAATATCTTTCTGCTAAATGGAGTGGGTACTTTTAGTAGTGGAGTAAATAATGCTGTAGCCGGATTTGTATTATCCCCCTGGGAAGGCCGAGATAAAGATACAGAGCAAATGCAGGAATTAATCAGTGAAGATGTTCTACAAATTGCGGGGCTTAAGGTGGCTGTAGTAGTTCCGCCCAGTCTTCCAACTGCAGGTGGACAACTTCCGGTAGAGTTTGTTGTCGGTGCTACCGAGCCGATGGAGAATCTGGCATCCGTTGCCAGTGATATTATGTCCAGTGCTTTAAAGAGCAGAAAATTTATATTCCTGGATTCGGATTTGAAAATTGACAAGCCGAAAATAGTTATTCAGATCGATCGAGATAAAGCTGCAACTATGGGAGTGGAGATGGTGGACCTGAGTCGAGATTTGGGAGCTATGTTATCAGGTGCTTATGTCAATCGATTTTCCCTGGATAATCGCAGTTACAAAGTAATACCGCAGGTTGAAAGAGTTAACCGATTGACAGCGGCTCAACTCGGGCAGTATTACATTCGTGCAGTTGACGGTAGCCTGGTACCGGTAAGTACTCTGGTAACTTTGCGGGAAACAGTTGAGCCCCAACAGTTAAAACGTTTTCAGCAGTTAAATGCCGTAACGATTTCCGGTGTGCCGCGCCCTGGCATTACCTTGGGAGAGGCATTAATGGTATTGGAAGATGCGGCGAGAGAAATCCTGCCGGTGGAGTATTCAGTGGATTACTCCGGGCAATCCAGACAGTTTAAAACGGAAGGCTCAGATTTAGTGGTTACCTTTTTCTTTGCTTTGATTGTTATTTATCTAGTTTTAGCCGCGCAGTTTGAGTCTTGGCGTGACCCATTGATTATGCTAGTCACGGTGCCTATGAGTGTCTGCGGAGCAATGATTTTTGTAAGCCTGGGTTTGACGACCCTGAATATTTATACTCAGGTGGGCCTTGTTACCCTGATTGGTGTTATCTCCAAACATGGAATTTTAATAGTTGAATTTGCCAATAAACTGCAAGTGACAGGCCTAGATAAGCGCTCTGCGATAGAGCGGGCAACATCGATACGCTTGCGCCCCATATTGATGACGACAGCGTCCTTAGTTTTGGCAATGGTACCGCTGCTGATTGCCTCAGGGCCTGGTGGTGGGGCGAGATTTGCAATGGGGCTAGTTGTGGCTAGCGGTATGACAATTGGAACGCTGTTCACCTTATTTGTCGTACCGGCGATGTATATGTATTTAGGGCGGGACTTTAAAAGTGGAGCGGTGATGGCCTCGTAGTAATTTTCATAAAAATATTTATGCTTCGAAAATATCCCCCGGGGCGTTACTACGGCGAAATTCAGTGGGCGTAACGCCTTCGTGTTTCTTGAAGAATCGAGTAAATACTGCACGCTCAGCAAAGTGGAGTTGCACCGCGATGCTTTCGACCGAGTCATTGGTTGAAAGGAGGAGGCGCTTGGTCAGTGCGAGAGTCACGCTGTCCTTGAGTTGCTGGAATGTCACTCCCTGCTCCCTCAGTCTGCGCTGCAACGTGCGTCCACTGGTGCGGAAATGCGCGGCGGCTTGTTTGATGGTGATTTCTTCATTGACTAACCGTTTCTCTAGCCACCCGCGCAAACTTGCTGCTAAGTTGTAGCTGGTTAGCGTGTTGTGTAAAACCGCTTTTAAAATATTACGACTCTGGCTGCGAAGAATTTTGTGGTAGCTGGGAATAGGGAAATCCAAAACCTGTGATCCCAGGATAATTGCATTTTCTGAAGCAGAAAATTCAACGGGGCATTGAAAGATTCGCTTATGGATGGCGTCATCCTCTGGTGTGGGACTGCGTAGCTTCACACCGTGAACTTCGGGAAACCGTGGATTGAGAGTACGCAACAGATCAACTGCGCGGCTCATTAGCATTTCAGCAATAAAGTGATTGACGGGCGCACTGAAAAGCTCTTGTTGCCAATTCAGAGTGAGCACCTCGGTATCCCCCTCAGTGTAAGTTTGAAAGCGCAGCAGGGGAGCAAGTGTTTGTGAAAGTACAATTTCCGCAGGGCGAAAAATCTCTCTTGGTCGCCTCAGAGAGGGTTGAGCCTCAATAATTGTTTCTTCGAGCCACAGCATAATAGGGAAGCGGCTAAAGCTTAATCCGGGGGATGTGACTGGCGATAGCGCCAAGAGGTTTTCAATCAGCGCGTTGAACTCACTATAACTCAGCCACTCACTCTCCTCTGGGTTCCAGCTGAATGAGAATGGCAATTGTTCAATTAATGTTTTTGTCGGAATGCCGAGCCGGGCTGCGGCAACCACAAAATAAGGTGCAAAAATTTTAGGCACGCCGGCATGGCCGGACTTTTTTTTATTTTGGTCTCTCATGACTTATAGCCGTCCGGGTGGCGTTGCTGGCATGATAGCAAAGGCGTGTGAAACCACGAAAACAATTTGCGAAATATGACGAGTTGGTCGCTTCACGTGGCGGACTTGACCACCCTCTGGCGCCTTTAATCCTATTCTAGAACCTAGTACAGAAGCTAACGTTTAAATGTCTGTAGTACATCGCAGTATTCAGATTTTTAAAACTCCTCGGTCACGAGAGTTACCACTTACTAAAACAATAAAGGAAACTAACAATGGCACTGTCTAAAAGGCTGGGTTCTAGCCTGTCTGTTTTTTTCGCAGCGATGATTGGCGCTCCTTCAGCAGTAGCGGAAAACTGCTATATCCTGGTTCATGGACATGGAGTCGAGGGGCACATAACCAGTGTCAGCGATAATGGAAATTTGGTGCAGCCGGCTCTGGATTATTGGAGTGATGCTGTTTTCGATGAGTACTCCAATAGCGACTTTATTGAACAGTTGTTGGTTGATGGCGGGAACTACGGTGTTGTTGGTTACAACTCCACAGACGAAGGTGAGTATCCCTATTGGCATGACGAAACTGCCGGTGAAATTGCCCGACAGATTGTTGAGGTGCGGGCGGGGCAGGGGGATAGATTCGAGCATAGTAACCAGTGCTCATCAGATGATATTTTCTGGATCATTGCCCATAGCCAGGGCGCAGCACAAATGATGTATATTGCTGGCAATGCGGTGGAAGGTTCCCCGTACTACAACCGCGCTTACAACCAGCTCGATAGTAATATTGAAATCCAGGAAGTAGAAAAATGTTCTACGACTTGGTATGGCAGTAAAACCTGTAAAACGGTTGAAAAGGAAGTGCGGGTAGCGGGTCTCAGTGAGAACTATTCAGTCAGTGTCGATTTTGATGCGGCGATTAATGGGGTGGCCGCGATATTCACAACTGGAGGTGCGATCACCGGTACGGAAGGCGTTGACCGTATTTGTAATGGCAGTTGGTATGATGATTTGGTCAATTCACTTTTTCTTGGACGTGAGTGCTCTGCGGTGCGCTATATGCAGACTAACGATGTTTATACAGTAAGAAATTATGTGGGCACTAACCTGGGAGCCCCTGTTTATACCATCGGCGGCTATGCAGGTTTTCCTGGTGTGGAGAGTGCCACGTCGATGCTGCTTAACGGCGAGGATGATGGGTATATTAACCTCGCTTCACAGATGAACTGCTCCGGATCGGCTAAGCGGAATCTCTGGTCAAACTTAAAAGAGTATGAAACTCTGTTTGGCGTGGCTTACGGTAGTGCAGTTTTTTCCTGTGACAACGATAGCAAAGGCACTGCGCGCTCATACAATTTAGCCAGTATTTATACGGATCATGACGCGCAGCGCAATGGGGGTATTTTTTCCCCTGCCTACGATTCGATCCCGGACGGGTTAGATTGCGGTTCTGGTAAAAATAGTGCGGGACGAATATCTGCCTGCACCAACTAACCTGAGAGAATTATAAAGTTTCGGAGGGTATAGATGCTGAAGAATAGCAAGGGGCGCTTTAGGGCCCGTTTAGTGGTAGCCAGTGTTTTCACATTCATAGTCGGCGCATTCGGGTACTGGATGTTGGTCGGTGGTGAGGATGTTGTTGCAGCTGTTGTCACCACAGCTAAAGCTGAAGGGCGACCTCTCCAGAGTCGCGAGCCTGCGGTTGTCGAGCTGAAGGGTGCGGATGATGCTGGCGAGGCTGAGTCGGTTAAGCTGTGGAAGGGTATCCAGGCACTGCCGACCAAGACTGAGTTACATGAATCCCTGCTATCAGACCTGGCACGTTTCCATCGTTACCCTCCCGAAAATCGAGCTATCAAGAGTCTCGATCAGGATCCAATAAGTCAAACATTTGCTGTTGATGAGAGGACGACTCAGAGTGAAGAGGGAGATTCGCTGACCTTGTGGACGGATCAAAAATTCTATTTGCGGGGGGATGAAGTCAGGGTTTTCGCGTACCGAGCCAATAGTGATGGTGATCGGGTTAGTGCAGATCTCACCGCACTTTTGGTGTACGAGGATCAGCAGGTGGTGGGCTCACTTAACTTTGCTGATTCAGATGGAGACCTGATCTACGAGGTCCTTTTGCCGGCGGGAGCCTATCAGGGGCAGGTGCTTGAAGAGGGGATTTTTAAAGTTATTGTAGACACGGATATTGATGGCTTGCGAGATGCGGCGGCGTTTACTCTCTCAGAAGATACGGGTAGTTATACCGGAGCTTTACGAGACTCCATTACCGCCGAGGGCAACCTGCTGGTTGAAGCGGAAGTAGAAATTGTCCGTGGGGGCCGCTATTACTTCCAGGGCTCCCTATACAATGATGAGCAATCCCCAATCGGTACCTCCCAGTATGCGGTAGAACTGGCAGCGGGCAAACATTGGATTCCGCTGGAATTTTATGGCTTGCTTATCCGAGATGCGGGGCAGGATGGCCCTTACTTGGTGAAACAGCTAAGTATTGCCAGGGTAACTGTGCCATTGGCTCGCAATAGTGCTTTTGAGCCGGACTATTACACTGAGCGCTATAGCTTGGATCAGTTTACTGACATCCCCTACCAGGAAATCTAGGGGGCTAAAAAGTAATGTTCACAACGTGCTAACCCGTGCATTCCTGTTCGGGTTAGCAGGCTAAGAATGGAGTAGCTTGATCTGTCCTGGCGGGCCTGTGCGGCGAACTGGATTGAAGAAGCCACAAGCAGGTCAAGGCCGTTTTCAACAACCGCGAGAGGGCGATGGGAGGGGGGGAGTAGTTGTACCTGGAGAAGAGTGCCCGCGTGATTAACAATTCTCTCGGATTTGCTCTCTGGCTTTCGCTATTCGCTCCTGCCGCTCATCTTCCCCCAATTTACGGCGGTTTCCGTTTTCGTCAACTGCTTGAATCCTTGTGTTTGTAGTTAGAGTAGATAGGTCTTTTTGGTGTGCCTTGCAGAGCTTTGCTCTCGTTGCGACCTCAGCTTTTGCTACTTGCTCTAACTCTTTTTGTCTTAGCTCAGGTTGGTTTTCCTGCTCCGGCTTTTGCGTTACAAGTGGTTTGACTTGCTGCCTATCTTGGGAGGGTAGGCTGCCCTGCTCCTCTTGCCACTTCTTGTAGCGCTCTGATTTAGGTTTTTTTACCACCTCGACTTGAGCTTCCCTGGGCGGTTGCTCTCCAAAGTGTACGACTCCGTTTTCATCTACCCATCGATAGATCCCATCGGCTTGTGCGGTCACGGTAGTTGCTGCAATCAGCAGTGCGAGCAAGATGCGCATGGTGTTACCCTTTCTATATGGTGTTCCTTCCGTTTGATCATTGTACCGGTACTGGCGGGTTTTCCTGTAACTGTCTTAACACTTTCGCAGACGCCTATTGACAGATAAGGCCCAGTTGGCAAAATCAACGGTTAACTCGGCGACTAGATTTCACCGCATACCTGCGATTTTGAGTCTAATTCTGGTGGGAAACCCCTACCGAAATTCCGCTGAGTGGCCCTCCCCACCCTTGGAGGCCTGCTAATTCATCTGTGAGTGTCCGTAGGTTCACAGTGGATTAGGTGTTTATGCGCGATCAGTTCATCCTAAAAATCGGCAGTTAAACACGCAACAGGCTGATATTTGTCACCATTTTCCCCTATAATTGCTGCCTGGCATTCTTGCTACTCGGCAGTTTATAGGTTTTCTAGTGATGGCTATCCTACTAAACAGGAAAATTGAGGAGACTCAAGTGGAATTACTTTCCGGCGGCGATATGTTGGTTCGCGCGCTGCAGGATCAAGGGGTAGATCTGATTTTTGGATACCCGGGCGGCTCGGCGTTGCATATCTACGATGCTATTTTTCGGCAGCAGTCAATCAAACATATTCTCGTGCGTCATGAGCAGGGCGCGACCCATGCTGCTGACGGCTATGCGCGCTCAACCGGAAAAGTTGGGGTAGTACTCGTGACGTCCGGTCCCGGTGCTACCAATGCGATTACAGGTATAGCGACGGCGTACATGGACTCGATCCCCATGGTGGTGATATCCGGTCAAGTGCCACGGGACAAGATTGGTGAGGATGCCTTCCAGGAAACCGATATGGTGGGTTGTTCCCGCCCGATCGTAAAGCACAGCTTTCTGGTAAAGAATGCCGAGGAAATTCCGGCGACTGTGAAAAAGGCCTTTTTTATCGCCAGTACCGGTCGGCCTGGACCGGTGGTTATTGATATCCCGAAAGACGTCACCAATCCGGCAGAGAGATTCCCCTACCGTTACCCTGAAAAGTTGCGTATGCGCTCTTACACGCCAGCGGGCAAGGGGCACAGCGGCCAGATACGAAAAGCCGTCGCCATGTTGCTTTCGGCCCGACGCCCGGTGATTTATGCCGGTGGAGGTGTAGTGCAGGGAGATGGCGCTACGCTTCTTACGGAGCTGGCAAAAAGGCTTAACTATCCAGTGACCAACACTTTGATGGGGCTGGGTGCATTTCCAGGTAGTAACAAGCGCTTCCTCGGTATGTTGGGTATGCATGGCACTTTCGAGGCCAATACGGCGATGCACCATGCCGATGTTATTTTGGCAGTGGGTGCCCGCTTCGATGATCGCGTCACTAATACGCCGGGTAAATTCTGTCCGGGCGCCAAGATTATTCATATCGATGTTGATCCGGCGTCAATTTCAAAAACCATCGTTGCTGATGTCCCAATTGTGGGGACCGTGCAGGCGGTACTGGCTGAAATGCTTGAAACGATCAAATCCAGTGATGAGCAACCAGATCATTCTGCAATTGTCGATTGGTGGCGCCAAATAGATGATTGGCGTGAACGCCACGGCTTGTACACTGCACCGCGCTATCGAACAAATGGGGCTCTGATAATGCCCCAGGATGTGATCCGGGCTGTCTATGACATTACGGAGGGCGATGCTTTTGTGACGTCTGATGTGGGGCAGCACCAAATGTTTGCCGCGCAGTACTACTTGTTCGACAAGCCGCGTCGTTGGATTAATTCTGGTGGACTGGGGACCATGGGGTTCGGACTCCCGGCCGCACTGGGGGTGAAGATCGCTCATCCGGATAAAGAGGTTGTGTGCGTCACCGGTGAAGGCAGCATTCAGATGTGTATACAGGAGCTCTCAACTTCTACTCAGTACCACTTACCGGTGAAAATTTTGTGCCTTAACAATCAGGCCTTGGGCATGGTTAAGCAGTGGCAGGAAATGCAATACGAAGGCCGCCTGTCTAACAGTGTTTACGAGGAGTCGTTGCCGGATTTTGTAAAGTTGGCTGAGGCCTACGGTCATACCGGCGTAAAAATTGAGCGGCGTGAGGATCTCCACGGCAAGTTACAAGAGGCCTTTGCGATTAAAGATCGCACCGTATTTATCGATGTTTACGTTGATCCGTCAGAGCATGTTTATCCCATGCAGGTGATGCCAAGTGGCTCCATGCGCGACATGTGGCTGAGCAAAACTGAGCGGACCTAGAGGGGCAGGGAGATGCGTAGAATTATTTCGGTTCTAATGGAGAATGAACCCGGCGCTTTGTCTCGCGTTGTGGGTTTGTTTTCCCAGCGTGGTTACAACATTGAAAGCCTTACCGTGGCGCCCACTGAGGATGAGACATTGTCTCGTCTCACACTGGTCACCATTGGTGATGATCACAAGATTGAGCAGATCACGAAAAACCTCAACAAGCTTATCGATGTTGTGAAATTGGTCGACCTTACCGAAGGCTCTCATATCGAGCGGGAATTACTGCTGGTTAAGGTGCGTGCAAATGGTGCGCAGCGCGATGAAGTAAAACGCAGTGTCGATATCTTTCGCGGACAGATTGTGGATGTAACCAGCAGCATGTACACCATTCAGGTTGCTGGTACTGGTGAAAAACTCGATGCATTTCTTCAAGCATTAGGGGAGCACACCATTATGGAGGTGGTGCGATCGGGGGTTTCCGGAATCGCCCGCGGCGAAAAAGTATTAAATGTATAGAGCAAGAAACAGGAATTGAGCGATGCAAGTTTATTACGATAAAGATTGTAACCTTTCTTTAATTCAGGGAAAAACAGTAGCTATTGTCGGCTATGGGTCTCAGGGCCATGCCCACGCCAATAACCTGAAAGATTCTGGCGTAACGAATGTTGTCGTCGGTTTGCGCGAGGGTTCAGCATCCTGGAGTAAGGCTGAACTTGCCGGACTGAAGGTGGCTGCTGTGGCCGATGCGGTCAAAGACGCAGATGTCGTTATGATCCTCGCACCGGATGAATACCAGGCGGACATTTATAAAGAACAGATTGTTCCAAATTTGAAATCTGGCGCTGCATTGGCGTTCGCTCATGGGTTTAATGTTCATTTTGAGTTGATTGAGCCCCCCAAAGATGTCGATGTGATTATGATCGCACCTAAGGGGCCGGGTCATACCGTGCGCTCCACTTACCTAGAAGGGGGCGGTGTGCCCACCTTGATTGCGATTTATCAGGATGCGACAGGCAAAGCGAAAGAGTTGGCCCTGTCTTATGCTTCAGCCAATGGTGGCGGCCGCTCCGGTATTATCGAAACTAATTTCCGTGAAGAGACGGAAACCGACCTTTTTGGCGAGCAGGCAGTACTCTGTGGAGGTGTTTCTGCATTGGTGACTGCTGGCTTCGAGACCTTGGTGGAAGCGGGCTATGCCCCGGAGATGGCTTACTTCGAATGCCTGCACGAATTGAAGCTTATCGTTGACCTGATGTACCAGGGAGGCATTGCCGATATGCGCTACTCTATTTCCAATACTGCCGAATATGGTGATTACGTGACCGGCCCACGCATTGTCACTGAAGAAACCAAGGTAGAGATGAAGCGGGTTCTCAAAGATATTCAAACCGGTAAGTTTGCCAAAGACTTTATGCTTGAATCTCTTGCAGGACAGCCGCGCCTGAAAGCGGAGCGCCGTATCGGTGGCGAGCATGAGATTGAACAGGTGGGTGCAAAACTTCGGGCTATGATGCCCTGGATCAAAGCGAATAAGATTATTGACCGCACCGAAGGTAATAGTTGAGCGAAAAAGAATGAAAAACGGCAGGGGTGACCCTGCCGTTTTTTTTTGCTCTGGGCGGGCATGGTAAATTGGCGTTAAACTCACTGGCTGCACAATGCATCAATGGAGAGTATATGAGCGGTCAAGGGGGCGAGAAAGAGCCCATGGACTCAAGTAGCACGGCTACTGAGGAAATACGTTTGCCTGTCGACGAGCATGTTGAGGAAGAGGTTTCTTCCAGCGGTAAGAGAGTGCGCGCGCGAGGCGTTTACCTGTTGCCCAACCTTGTGACTACAGGGGCTCTGTTTAGCGGCTTTTACGCAATAGTTGCGGGTATGAATGGTCATTTTGAAACGGCCGCAATTGCGATCTTTGTCGCTATGGTACTGGATGGTTTGGATGGGCGAGTTGCCCGTTTGACTGATACGCAGAGCGCTTTTGGCGTCCAGTATGATTCGCTCTCGGATATGGTGTCGTTTGGTTTGGCTCCGGCGCTGGTTGTGTTCAGTTGGGCACTTGGTAATCTTGGCAAGTTTGGCTGGGCGGTCGCATTTTTGTATGCCGCTTGCGCCGCGTTGCGTCTAGCCCGATTTAATACTCAGGTTGATGTAGTGGATAAGGGCGTATTTATTGGCCTTGCAAGCCCCTCTGCTGCCGCCATCGTGGCCAGTATGATATGGGCGGGGCACGATGTTGAGATTGGGTCAGGCTTGGCGATTGTGGCTGCTTTAGTCACCGCATTGGCGGGGCTCTTAATGGTGTCCAATTTCCACTACACCAGCTTTAAGCGTCTGGACTTTAAGGGCCGTGTACCTTTCGTCATGATGCTGGCGGTGATTTTGATCTTCAGTTTGGTAGCGGTTGATCCGGCCGGAGTGCTCTTGACCTTGGCTGTCCTTTATACACTTTCCGGTCCAGCGATGTGGCTCTGGAAGCATCTCCACCGCAACTCAGCAACTGACGCAACAGCGGGTGACAACGTCGAGGTAGAAGGTAGGGATCACCACTAATCTCTATTGATACCCGTTTTGGAAACCCGCTAATCAACCCTATTATTGATTAGCGGGAGTGCGAACTTACACGGAGTAGTGACCGTCGGGAGGTCGGATGCGGCCTCAAAACTCCCCTCAAAATAAGAGGGCTGTGCAATAGCTGAAAAAAGGCTTGCACAGTAGCACCGTAGTCCGTATAGTTCGCCTCCTCGCTGCTCAGGCAGTAGCAGGAAGGCAGCTCCAAGTGATTGATTTTCCTAAGAAAATTACTTCAAAAAAGAGCT
>NZ_JALBWM010000614.1 GCF_023895975.1 Microbulbifer okhotskensis | reverse complement strand
CAGCATTGCCGCCGGCCGTTCGGCGGTGATCGCCGAGGTAAAGAAAGCCAGCCCGTCCAAGGGGCTGCTGCGTGATCCCTTTGTGCCGGCCGAGATTGCCCGTTCCTATGAGCGCGGTGGCGCCAGCTGCCTGTCGGTCCTGACGGATCTCGATTATTTTCAGGGCTCTGAGGCCTACCTGCAGGAGGCCCGGGCCGCCTGCAGTC
>NZ_JALBWM010000613.1 GCF_023895975.1 Microbulbifer okhotskensis | reverse complement strand
CACTCGTCCCCATCCCTGCTACATTCCCGAAAACGAGTTTCGAAAGTTGAGAACCATGATCCGGATGTACCGTCGAGTTGCCGGAGTCGGCTTGGCTCTGACCATGTTGGTGGCCGGCTGTGGTCATTCCTCCTCGACCTCCCAAGGTCCTGCCACATCCTCCACGCCGGTACCGTCCGTCGCGACATCGTCGACGAGGGCGGCATC
>NZ_JALBWM010000612.1 GCF_023895975.1 Microbulbifer okhotskensis | reverse complement strand
ACCCCGGCCAGAGCCGCGGCCGCCAGTACCAGTTCGTTCAGTTCGCCACCGGGGGTGGGCACGACCATGATGATTTCGCCCACACCGGCGACCTTGGCCGGCAGCGCATTCATCAGCACCGATGACGGATAGGACGCCTTGCCGCCGGGCACATAGATACCCACCCGATCCATGGGCGTGACCTTCTGACCCAGCATGGTGCCGTCG
>NZ_JALBWM010000611.1 GCF_023895975.1 Microbulbifer okhotskensis | reverse complement strand
AGGCCCGGCGCCTGCGTGACGCGCTGGATCAGAGCGAAACCATCACCGACGCCTTCAATGCTGCCGGTTACGGCTCCAGCGGTCGGTTTTACGCAGAATCCACTCAGCTACTCGGCATGACACCCAGCAGTTATCGCGCCGGCGGCGACGCGGCCCGAATCCAGTTCGCCGTCGGTGACTGCTCCCTGGGTGCCATTCTGGTGGCTC
>NZ_JALBWM010000610.1 GCF_023895975.1 Microbulbifer okhotskensis | reverse complement strand
CCCATGGCGAATACACCTCCACCAATAAGCGCCGCCAGCGCTCATCTAACACATGTTCGCGGCAATCCTGATCGGCGTGAGCGTGGATCAAACTGAAACCGCCGTGACGGTAATCCGCTAAAAAACCCACATGGCTGGGGTCGGATTTTTGCGGTGATTTAAACAGGGCAATATCACCGGGCTGCCATAAATGTTCCGCGATGGGAT
>NZ_JALBWM010000609.1 GCF_023895975.1 Microbulbifer okhotskensis | reverse complement strand
CCGGACACCTGGTGCCGGAAGACCAGGTGCGCGAGCACGATAAATTGCGCGACTCCACAGTGCGCACACTGGCTGATATTGCCGAAAAGCTGAATGTGGCATTGGGGCAATTTAAGGAGAAAGCTTTGGCGGATGTTGCCGACCTGGTGTCGATTGCTGCAGAGAAATATGACGTAAAGATGGGCGGCGAAAAAGGCAATGTATCCC
>NZ_JALBWM010000608.1 GCF_023895975.1 Microbulbifer okhotskensis | reverse complement strand
GTTCGCCCAATATCGCCTTTTTGCCGGTGGTGTCCTTGCCCGAGCTGGAAACCTGGTTTGAAACCTGGGCCTTCAGCGAAACCATTCACAGCCGTTCCTACACCCATATCATCCGCAATATCATTACCGAGCCTTCGCTGGTGTTCGATCAGATCGTCACCAACCAGGAAATCGTCAAGCGCGCTGAGTCTGTTACGCGGCTGTACGA
>NZ_JALBWM010000607.1 GCF_023895975.1 Microbulbifer okhotskensis | reverse complement strand
GAGCAGTGGCGCCTGCGCCGCATCGAGATTATTCATGAGCAGACGCGCGATGAGGAACACGCCGCCGATACGCTGAAGTACCTGATTCGCCTCTACACCGACAACGCCAACCCCAGAGGCAACGCCATTGAACTGGCGGTGCGGGCCTGGGCGCGCATCGATGCTCAGGCGGCCGGTACCGTGCAATCCGTGGATGAAGAGCGTCTGA
>NZ_JALBWM010000606.1 GCF_023895975.1 Microbulbifer okhotskensis | reverse complement strand
ATCTGGACAGCGGCGAGCAAAAAATAAAACTGATTCACGACCGCAAAAGTGCCTACCAATCCCAAGCCCTCGGCGTAGCTCCCATGCCCGCACCGGACCCGGTGGCCCTGGTGCCCGGCCCGACCTATATCGAATGGATCGACGCGCCCATATTATCCAGCGGTGACGACAGCCAGCTGGGCTATTACATTGCCATCGCCGGCAGTAA
>NZ_JALBWM010000605.1 GCF_023895975.1 Microbulbifer okhotskensis | reverse complement strand
TGGTATTTTCGTTCAACCCGCGCTCCCACGAGTGATACGGCTTGGCAAAATATATGTTGCAGCCTAGTTTTCGCGCGATCGATTGGTGGCCCGCGAATTCGCCGCCGTTGTCGAAGGTTATGGTTTTACACACTGCCTGATAAGGCTTCAGCATCAGGGCTGTCCCATATAAATCGGTGTAAAAACGAACAGAATAGACCTAGAATAG
>NZ_JALBWM010000060.1 GCF_023895975.1 Microbulbifer okhotskensis | reverse complement strand
GCTATTCTAGGTCTATTCTGTTCGTTTTTACACCGATTTATATGGGACAGCCCTGCCCTTTAGGGCCTGCCCCCCAGACTGGGCTGGCAGCGTTATGTGAATAAATCAGTTATGTCATCAATACCCAAGAATAAAGAAGAGTTGCTTCAAGCCATTCGAACTGCTTTTGATAAGCTTCTTGCGGATTACTTAGAAATTCCAGAAGAACATTCACGGCAAATTGGTGTTGAGGGTAACACTAAAAATACTGAGATAAGTATTTGCGATACACTGTCATATTTGATTGGTTGGGGTAAACTCGTCCTGAAGTGGTATGACCTTACATCAAGGGGGCTTGAAGCAGATTTTCCTGAGACAGGCTACCAATGGAATGAACTTGGCCAATTAGCTAGTCATCTTCATAGCCAATATCAAGATTGGTCTTTTGAAAGGCTACTATCAGAGTTTCAATCAACCACTGAACAAATCTTGCGGCTAGTCGAGTCACAGAGTAATGATGAACTCTATGCTAGAAATTGGTATAAAAATTACACATTAGGGAAAATGATTCAATTTAACACGTCATCCCCAATGAAAAATATTCGCACAAAAGTGCGGAAATTCAAAAAATTGAAATGTAAGGAGTGAAGCTCACATACCTAGATAATGAAGTTTATTTCATCCTTGCAGGCCCCTATTAAAAGCGCTACGATTCGCGCAATACCCCGATCATCTCAGTATTATATAACCAAAGATTGAGTAATCATATGAACATAGATATTGATCAATTAACTGAAGATGAGCTTGTGGAACTCAACCATAGGGTTGTTGAGAGACTCAAATTCCTCGAATCCATGCATACACATAAAGAAATGATGCAGTTCAATCCTGGGGAGCAGGTGAGCTTTGAGCCACCAGGCAGAGGCAAACAGATTGGTACACTTGTTAAATTCAACAAGAAAACGGTTACCGTTATTACAGAGTCAGGTCAGAAATGGAACGTTTCACCTCACTTACTCAGAAAGGTTAAAAACGTAACCTCAAAAAATAAAAAGGCAGGTAATGTAGTTAACCTGCCTCATAAAAAATAAATATATAACAATAGCAGATTAACAGACGAATCTTTAGGCTGCGCCTATAGTACCGCCCCAACTGCGCGCGCCATATTTATTATGGACAGTTTTGGTTAGGCATTATCCAAAACAGCACTTGATGATTTCTCCTGAAATAGAGGTTGTTGTTTTAGGTGAAGTAAAGTATCTCGACTCTCAGGTTAATAGCGGAAATATGCACAAAAGGGGTTTCTGTAACATGCCAGGAATGCTGGACATAAAGTCCGGAGCTTTAAACGAGTCACCCAATTAGGTTCCGCAGTTAGATTTCCATGTTGACAGCGCTGTGCCGGGCGGCCAACACTATGCACCTTTGTGCTGATCTCTTCGATCTTATTTTTGCAAGAAAAGACATATTGTTATTTGACATTAACGCATAGTCATGCCCCATAGAAAACAATGAAGATATTAAACTCAATCTTTTTAATCCTGTTTTCCAATCTCTGTTTTGCACTTGGTTGGGACGAGCTATCAAAAGAAGCGGCAAATGCTCGCGATATTGATGTTAGCGTAGTATTCGACGACATAAAGAAATGCCATGAGATTAAGGCAAAGCTACCAACCCGGCTAACGTTTGAAGAGCTTGGCGAAAGGGAGCTTTGGTCTGTTCGTTATAGATCTATCAAAGAAAAGGACCAAGGATGGCAACTAATCGTCAAAGGAACGGAGATAACTTTACCTGCCAACTCTAAATCAAAACCTGAGACTTCTGTTTTAATATGTTTGGATGAGACCGATTTAAAGCATGGCTATTTATCAGCATTATACGGAGGCCCACAAGGCAATCCGCCAATGGTTGTGCTATTAAAATTGAGTGATTTTATATAAAGGCAAAATAAACAAGGGCATTTGATTTGCCATTTTGGCAGAAAATCATTCAAACAATAGGCAAGACTTCTATCCAGCAAATTGTTCACAAAGAGTGAAAATATATGATTGGTTATATTACCTTGGGGACAAATGATTTTGATCGTTCTGTTAAATTCTATGATGAGTTAATGAGTCATCTGGGAGAAAAACGACTTTGGAAAAGTGATTCCATGGCAGCGTGGGGAAGTTCTAGAGACGTTCCAGCATTATGCATCACTAAGCCATTTGATGGAAAGAATGCCACAGTTGGTAATGGTGGTATGGTTGCTCTTAAAGTATCAACCAAAGAGCAGGTTGATTCTGCTCATTTAAAAGCAATAAATCTTGGGGGGACTAACGAGGGTTCTCCTGGTAATAGAGGCAGTAACGGTTTTTATGGCGGTTACTTCAGAGATCTGGATGGCAATAAATTGAATGTCTTTATACCAGCATCGAATGCCTAACAAGCGTCCATGGTACAACGCACCAGTAAGCTGGGGATGGACAGCGATCTTGGACATCCGTAGCTGCGCTGTTCTCTTCCAGAGCCTGAAGCTAGTTAATTAGGGACATAGGAGCAGGGAAACTCGATGGTAAATCTCACCCCTCCTCCTGCACCCCACCATAAACATGATAAATCTCCGGCACCTGGCCGCGATCGTCCATCCGCATACCCAGGTCTCGAATCAGGCCATCGCGAATATCGTAGATCCAGCCGTGCAGGCTGAGGCGCTGGTTTCGGTCCCAGGCGTGCTGGACTATTTTGGTCATAGCCAGGTTTTGTACCTGCGCCATCACATTTAATTCACAAAGGCGCGCTGAGCGCGATTCTTTATCGAGGGATTCCAGCTCTTGCCGATGACGGGCGTAGACATCCTTGATATGGCGCAGCCAGTTATCCACCAGGCCACATTCGCTGTGGCCCATGGCGGCCTGTACTCCACCGCATCCGTAATGGCCACACACCACTACGTGTTCAACCTTGAGCACTTCAACGGCGTATTGCAGCACCGAGAGGCAATTAAAGTCTGTGTGTACCACTACGTTGGCGATATTGCGATGTACGAATAACTCCCCCGGTGCCATACCCACAATTTCGTTGGCGGGCACGCGGGAGTCTGAACAGCCGATCCATAAATATTTAGGTACTTGCAGGCGGCTCAGGCGTTGGAAGAACTCCGGGTCCTGAGCCGTCCTCTCATCTGCCCAGACTCGATTGCGCGCGAACAGTTGGCGAATCTCTGCCACCTCAGTGGGCCTCCCCCGATAAATCCAGGCCGGATATTTGCGCGGTTTGCACCATCATTTGCAGATAGTCGCTGGTCATCTGGCGGCGGCGTTTTTCGGTCAGGTATTCCTCGATCCGCTCGGAAACATATTCATATTCCAGCGGGCGGCCCGGTTCGCACTGCTCTACATAAATCAGGTGCACGCCATAAGGAGTCTCTACCGGCTCCGCGACCAAGCCTGTGCCCTGCTCAAATACTGCGCGCTCGAAGGAGGCGACGGTATCGCCGCGCCCCACCTGACCGAGACTGCCGCCGGCTTCGGATGATGAGCAGGCGGAGTGGGATTGGGCCAGGCGTGCGAAAGCCTGCAGCGGGTTGGCATCAATGCGAATCTGTTCCAACAGGGTCTCCGCACCGGCACGTGCCTTGGCGCAGGCGTCGGTATCATCCGGCTGTGCAGGCAGTAAAATATGACGCACCTCGGCGAGGGGATCGGAGCGGAATTTGTGTGGCTGGGATTCAAAGTAGGCGCGGCACTCGGTTTCATCCGGCGCACTCACGACTAGCTCACCTTTGAGAAGGTCTGCCACTGCGCGATCAAATGCCTCGCTGTGCAGGTCTTCGTCCGCTCCACACAGACCCTGCCCTGCGGCTCGCTCACGCAACAGCCAGCCGATTACCAGTGCGCGCGCAGCGCAGTAAATTGCCTGACGCGGTGAGTCGGCGGGCTGGTATTGCATCTCCTGGTAAATCAGGTCCGCTGGAATTTCGGTTCCGTTAACGGCCACTACCTCGGCCATTTCAAATTCGCCCCCGGCAGCATCAGTAGCCAGTAATGTATTCATGACTCAACTCCACACTGGGCCCGCTCGTGGCGGGTCATTTATTGGTTACAGGGTTAGCGCGCCGCTCTGGCGCGGACTACCTGGTAATTGCGGCGGAAGTACTGCACCGGAACACTCCATACGTGCACCAGGCGGCTGAAGGGGAACAGCAGAAACAGGGTCATGCCGAGGAAAATATGCAGCTTGTAGATGATGTTCACTCCGCTGATCGCGGCGGCTGCACCGGCTCCGTCGAGCGTGACAATGGACTGGGCCCAGGCCATCAGTTTGAGCATTTCGGCACCGTCCATATGACCGGCAGACACTACGATGCTGATCAAACCGAGGATCAATTGTGCGTAGAGCATCAGCAGAATTGCCAGGTCCATTTTGGACGTTGTGGCGCGCACGCGTTTGTTGGTGAGACGGCGCTTGATCAAGATAGTGAGACCGATAAAACAGATCACCCCGAATAAGCCACCAATACCCATGGCCATCATCTGCTTGGTGGAGGCTTCAATACCGAGGAAGTGCCACACCGCCTTGGGCGTGAGCAGGCCCACAAAGTGGCCCGCCAGGATGGCAATTACCCCGATATGGAACAAGTAACTGCCGATACGCAATTGCTTGCGCTCCAACAGCTGGCTGGAGCCCGTGCGCCAGGTGTATTGATCGCGGTCGTAGCGGATCAGGCTACCCACCAGGAACACCGTGAGGGCGACGAAGGGGTAGATGGCAAAGAGCAGCGTATTCAGATAGTTCATCTTGTTACTCCTGTAGTGCGGGCTGGGCAGAATTCTGCGCCGCATCGGCGGCCCAGGTGAGAGGCTGACCATCGCGGAGCTGGGCGGGACTGGGCTTCGTTACCGACTGGTCGCACTGGTTGGCGCCGGTGAAACTGACCACCTCTTCCTCCCAGATTTTGTCCAGGGCTTCCGGAGTGTCGTCGCGCTCTTCGTTGGCCACTTCTTCCTTGAGAGCTGTCAGGTCGACAAAAACGCCAGCCATCTGCAGCAGTGAATCCATCAACAGGTGATAGGGACTCTCGCGCTTGGACAGACGCGCACTTAACAGGGCAATCACGTGAGTGATATCGTGAACCCAGCCGTAGGCTTCCTCCCCCTGGGTTGCACAGAACTCCAGGTAAGTGGGCAGATAGTCCGGCAGCTCGCGCTCCTTCAGCTCAAGACCTGCGCTGCGATAGCGCGCGGTCAGGTCTACCATGGCTTGGCCACGATCGCGGGATTCGCCGTGCACATGCTCGAAGATATGCAGGGATACCGCGCGACCGCGTTCGAACAGGCCGTCGTATTCACTCTGCCAGTCGAGCGCGTCCATACACTCGTAATGGGAGATAAATGCCAGCAGCATGTCGCGCAGCGGCGCATCCAGGTCCTCGGACTCTGCTAACCAGCGGGTCAGCTCATCCAGGTGTGCCACCAGCTCATCGGACGGGTAATCCAGCAGGTGGGCGATCAGGTTTAATACTTTCATCGGTTTTCTCCGCTCGACTTCAGTCGACCACTTTGGCGGGTATCACTTCGCGTACCGCCTGTTGCTTGCCACCGAAGATATTGGTGCTGTCGTTGCCGGTGCTACAGCCGTTGCCGAAGCTGAAACCACAAGAGGATTTCATGTCGTAGGCATTCTCGGCGTAGGCCTTATGGCTGGAAGGCACCACGAAGCGGTCCTCGTAGTTGGCCAGGGCCATATAGCGATACATATCCTCCACTTGGGCGACAGTAAGCCCGGCCTCTTCCAGTAACTCGCGCTCCTGTATGCCGTCCACATGGATGCCGCGCATATAGGCGCGCATCACAATCATGCGTTCCAGCGCTCGGGCCACCGGTTTTTCATCGCCAGCGGTGAGCAGGTTAGCCAGGTATTGCAGCGGGATGCGCAGGGTGGAGAGGTCGGGAATCTCGGCGCCGCGTCCCACGGTGACGGTTTCCACTTGGCCTGCCTGAACCGCATTCTGGATCGGAGACAGGGGTGGCACATACCAAACCATGGGCAGGGTGCGGTACTCCGGGTGCAACGGCAGAGCGATCTGCCAGTCGATAGCCATTTTGTACACGGGAGAATTCTGCGCAGCTTCGAGCCAGGCTTGGGGGATACCTTCGGCGCGGGCCGCTTCCTGAACCTTGGGATCGCTGGGGTCGAGGAAAATATCGCACTGGGCTTGGTAGAGCGCTTTTTCATCTTCTACGGAAGCGGCTTCCTCGATGCGGTCTGCGTCATACAGCAGCACGCCCAGGTAGCGGATACGGCCTACGCAAGTCTCGGAACAGATGGTGGGCTGGCCCGCTTCGATACGTGGGTAACAGAAAATACACTTCTCGGATTTACCGGTTTTCCAGTTGTAGTAAATCTTTTTGTAGGGGCAGGCAGAGACACACATGCGCCAGCCGCGACACTTGTCCTGGTCGATCAGGACGATACCGTCTTCTTCACGCTTGTAGATGGCGCCGCTGGGACAGGCAGAGACACAGGCCGGGTTGAGGCAGTGTTCGCACAGGCGCGGCAGGTACATCATAAAGGTGTTTTCAAATTCACCGTAAATGTCGGCTTGTATCTGCTCGAAGTTTTTGTCCTTTTTGCGCTTCTCGAATTCGGTGCCGAGAATTTCTTCCCAGTTGGGGCCCCATTCGATTTTTTCCATGCGCTCGCCACTGATCAGCGAGCGCGGGCGGGCCACCGGTTGGTGCTTCTGCTCCGGCGCATTGTGTAGATTCTGGTAGTCGAAATCGAACGGCTCGTAGTAATCATCGATTTCCGGCATGTCCGGGTTGCCAAACAGGTTGGCCAGCACGCGGTGCTTGCCACCGATTTTCGGCTGCAATTTGCCATTTTGCTTGCGTACCCAACCGCCGTTCCACTTGTCCTGGTTTTCCCATTCCTTCGGGTAGCCGATTCCGGGCTTGGTTTCGACATTGTTGAACCAGGCGTACTCGACCCCCTCGCGGGAGGTCCAGACATTTTTACAGGTCACTGAGCAGGTGTGGCAGCCGATACATTTATCGAGGTTCAGCACCATGCCTATCTGGGCTCTAACTTTCATCGCTACACCTCCTCTCGCGTCGGCTCTTTGACGTCTTCGCCATCCAGCCAGTCGACCTTATTCATTTTCCTGACCACCACAAACTCATCCCGGTTACAGCCCACGGTGCCGTAGTAGTTGAAGCCGTAGGACTGCTGTGCGTAGCCACCGATCATATGGGTGGGCTTCATCACGGCGCGGGTCACAGAGTTGTGAATACCGCCACGGGTGCCGGTGGTTTCCGCCCCCGGTGTATTCACGATGCGCTCCTGGGCGTGGTACATCATGGCCATGCCGTCGGGCACCCGCTGGGATACCACGGCGCGGGCGGCGATGGCACCGTTGACGTTGAAGATTTCGATCCAGTCGTTGTCTTCGATCCCCGCCAACTTGGCGTCGTACTCACTCATCCATACGATGGGGCCACCGCGGGACAGGGTAAGCATCAACAGGTTGTCGGAGTAGGTGCTGTGGATGCCCCACTTCTGGTGCGGAGTGATCCAGTTGAGCAATATCTCCTTGTTGCCGTTGGGCTTCTGGTTGAGCACCGGTTGCACGGTTTTCAGGTTGATCGGCGGCTTGTACACACACAGGTTCTCACCGAAATCGCGCATCCACTCGTGATCCTGATAGAACTGCTGGCGGCCGGTGATGGTGCGCCAGGGGATCATTTCGTGCACGTTGGTGTAGCCGGCGTTGTAGCTCACATGCTCATCTTCCAGGCCGGACCAGGTGGGTGAGGAGATAATCTTGCGGGGCTGCGCCACGATATCGGCGAAGCGAATCTTCTCGTCTTCCTTGGGCTTGGCCAGATGGGTGTGATCGCGACCGGTAATCGCGCCCAGGGCTTCCCAGGCCTTCACCGCTACCTGGCCGTTGGTCTCAGGAGCCAGCGACAGGATCATTTCGGCGGCGTCGACGGCGCTGTCGATACGGGCGCGGCCATCGCGGGCAGTCTCATCCTTCCAGGTGCGATTGAGCTTCTTGAGGAAGTCCACCTCGTCATCGGTGTTCCAGCTGATGCCCTTACCGCCGTTGCCGAGTTTCTCCAGCAGCGGACCGATAGAAGTAAAGCGGTTGTAGGTGTTGGGATAGTCGCGTTCTACCTCGATCATACTCGGCGCGGTAACGCCGGGAATCAGGTCGCATTCGCCTTTCCACCAAGCCTTTACACCGAATGGCTGGGCGATTTCTCCGGGCGTGTCATGGTGGATCGGCAGGGTTACCAAATCCTTCTCCACACCCAAGTGACCGTCGGTCAGTTCGGAGAATTTCTTCGCTATGCCCTTGAAGATATCCCAGTCACTACGCGCCTCCCAGGCCGGGTCCACCGCCTTGGTGAGGGGGTGAATAAAGGGGTGCATGTCCGAGGTATTGAGGTCGTCCTTCTCATACCAGGTGGCGGTGGGCAGCACTATGTCGGAATAGAGGCAGGTGGTGGACATACGGAAGTCCAGTGTCACCAGCAGATCGACCTTGCCCTCACTAGGGGCGTCATTCCAGGCCACGTCTTCCGGTTTCTTGCCCCCTTCTTCGCCCAGGTCCTTGCCCATCAAGCCGTGCTTGGTACCGAGCAGGTGGCGCAGCATGTACTCGTGGCCCTTACCGGAAGAACCGAGCAAATTAGAGCGCCAGATAAACATATTGCGCGGGAAGTTCTGCGGATTATCCGGGTCTTGGTTGGCGAACTTGAGCGCACCGCGCTTGAGCTGCTGCACCGTGTAGTCTTCGGCAGACATACCGGCGGCGGCGGCATCTTTGGTCAATTGAAGCGGATTAATCCCCAGCTGCGGCGCGGAGGGCAGCCAGCCCATGCGTTCGGCGCGGCTGTTGTAATCAATGATGGAAGCCTGCCACTTGCTCTTGTCGGCCAGCGGCGACACGACTTCATCCATCTCCAGCTTCTCATAACGCCACTGGCTGGCGTGATTGTAGAAGAAGGAGGTGCCGTTCATATGGCGCGGTGGACGCTGCCAGTCGAGACCAAAGGCAAGTGGGGTCCAGCCGGTCTGCGGGCGCAGTTTTTCCTGCCCGACATAGTGGGCCCAGCCACCGCCACTCTGGCCGATACAACCGCACAACATCAGCATATTGATGATGCCGCGGTAGTTCATATCCATGTGGTACCAGTGGTTGAGACCCGCTCCCAGAATCACCATGGAGCGTCCACGGGTTTTATCGGCGGTGTTGGCAAACTCACGGGCTACCTGGATCACATTCTCGCGACGACAACCAGTCACCTTTTCCTGCCAGGCAGGGGTATAGGGCTTGTCTTCGTCGTAACTCTGCGCACAGTTGGGGTCGTCGAGACCGTGCTCAACGCCGTAGTTGGCCAGGGTCAGGTCATAGACACTGGCCACTTTGAGAATCTCACCGTCCTTGTTTTGGACAAACTTCACCGGCACTTTGTAGTCGATCACTTCATCGTGATCGGTGTGCTGGAAGTAGTTGTGTTCGTGGGTCTGGCCACCGAAATAGGGGAAGGCGACCTGCGCAATCTCATCGGCGCAGTCTTTTAGGCTGAGCTTCAGCTCCAACTCTTCGCCACTGCGTCCGTCGCGCTGCTCGATATTCCACTTGCCATGCCCCTCTTTTGCGGAAGGTTCTCCCCAGCGATAGCCCATGGAACCCTGCGGTGAAACCAGCTGACCATCGTGATTCACGCCGATGGTTTTCCATTCCGGGTTGTTATCCTGACCCAGGTTTTCTGCCAGATCGGAGGCGCGCAGGAAGCGGCCTTGTATCAGCTTGCCATCGCGCTCTTCCAGAGTGACCAACATCGGCATATCGGTGGTGGTGCGCACGTACTCGGTGAAGTAGGCACTGGGCTTGTCGACGTGGAATTCTTTCAGGATGACATGGCCGAAGGCCATCGCCAGGGCTGCATCGGTGCCCTGGCGCGGTGCCAGCCAGGTGTCGCCAAACTTGGAGCACTCCGAGTAGTCAGGCGTAACCACACAGGTCTTGGCGCCCTTGTAGCGTACTTCGCTGAGAAAGTGTGCGTCCGGGGTGCGGGTCTGCGGCACATTGGAGCCCCACACGATCAGGTAGTTGGAGTTGTACCAGTCAGCGGACTCTGGCACATCGGTTTGCTCACCCCAGACCTGTGGTGAGGCCGGTGGCAAGTCACAGTACCAGTCGTAAAAACTCAAGCAACTGCCGCCAATCAGTGACAGATAGCGGGCACCGGCGGCGTAGGACACCATAGACATGGCGGGGATCGGCGAGAAGCCAGTCACCCGGTCCGGGCCATATTTCTTGGTGGTGTAGACGTTGGAGGCGGCGATCAGTTCGTTAACTTCATCCCACTTGATCCTCACAAAGCCACCCATACCGCGGCGTTCTTTGTAGGACTGCGCCTTGGCCGGGTCCTCGACGATACTGGCCCAGGCCTCTACCGGATCGCTATACCGCAGCTTGGCTTCGCGCCATAGTTTTACCAGGCGTTTGCGGATCTTCGGGTACTTGAGACGATTGGCCGAGTACATATACCAGGAATAACTGGCACCGCGCGGGCAGCCCCGTGGCTCGTGGTTGGGCAGATCCGGGCGGGTGCGCGGATAGTCGGTCTGCTGGGTTTCCCAGGTAACCAGACCGTCTTTAACGTAGATTTTCCAGCTACAGGAGCCGGTACAGTTCACCCCGTGGGTGGAGCGCACGATCTTGTCGAACTGCCAGCGGCGACGGTAGCCATCTTCCCAGCTGCGATCGTCGTCGGTCTTTTCCCCGTGTCCTCCGGAAAAAGGTTCTTTGTGTTTCTTCAGATATTTCAGTCGGTCCAGGAAATGGCTCATGCGGTACTCCCAGGGCATCGGCATGCGGTTAAAGCATCGGTTTAGCGGGAATATAAAAGGCCCTGGCCGTGGGATCATCTGACCTAAAAGGGGTAGAAAAGCGAATAATTACCCCTGAATGGGTAGGGAAAAGGCTCCGAGGGGCCATTAAAGTGATGCCCCAGCCCAGCGCTGGCAGGGTCTCTGTATAAAAAACAGACGACAGACCAAATTTTGTGCAAAACTAGCGGTCTTTAGTGGTACTCGCAAATTTGGGCGCCAACGGGCGGCACAATAGGAACGAGCCATCCACAGCTGCCCGAGGGCAAAGCGAACTCCATATGCTGAACCGAATTCGACAGTCCATCGTCTACCGCATCGGCACCCTGATGCTGCTTACCGTGCTGGTGTCCCTCAGTTCCATGGTGGCCTCCTACGTTATCTCCGACGCCGCCGAAAATGATGCCGCTGCGGTGAACCTGGCCGGCTCCCTCCGCGCCCTCAGCTACCAACTGTCCGCCACCGCCCCTTCCGGCGATATTGAGGCCACCGCCACTCTGGCAGACAAGCTGGCGCAGCGCCTGACACAGGTACTGAGCATTTCCGACTTCGCCGCCAGCGACAACCTGCGCGCAGCGCGCAATTACCGCAAGGTAATCGACAGCTGGGAAGGTGAAATCCGCCCGCTGCTGGAGTCCATTGCCGCCGGCCAAACCTCCTCGGACTCCCTGCAACTGGCCACCCGCCTGGAGCCGTTTATCGACGATGTGGATGCCCTGGTATTCGACTACCAAACCATCGCCGAGGAAAAAATCAGCCTGCTGCGCCTGGTACAGGTGGGCTCCCTATTCGCCATCGTGGCGCTGGTATACCTGTCGATGTACATACTGCACCGCTTTGTGGAGCAGCCCCTCAAACAGCTCACCAACCGCTCGTTGAGCATCGCCCAGGGGGACTTCAACCAGCACCGCCTGGAGATCGACAGCGAGGACGAATTGGGGGTATTGGCGCGCACCATCAACTATATGAGTGATGAGATCCACGCAACCCATCAAGACCTGGCACACCGAGTGGAACAAAAAACCGCACAGCTACAGAAAAGTCACGAGGCGCTGGACTTCCAATACCGTCTGGCGCGACGCATCAGTGAGGGCCCTCTGCCCGGCGCCGAACTCGGCCAGTGGCTGGGGGCCTTCGCCAATGTGGCCGACCTGGATAATCTCGACCTGTGCCTGATGACGCCCGAGGGTGAAGCTCCCTATGAACACTTGGTGCAGGGACATGGCAACAGCCATTGCAGCGGCAGCGAGTGCGGTATCTGCGTGAGTACCTGTGGCCCGACCGACGAGAGCAACCATCGCGTATACCGCTTCCCGCTGGAAGTAGACAAACGCAATTACGGCGTCTTGATGTGCACTCTCCCTCAGGGTGAGAGCCTCGACGATGAACAACAGCAACGTCTGGCCACCTTTGCCGACAGTGTCACCGCCGCCATTGCCATCAACGAACGGGAAGCTCAGGAGCGCCGCGTGGCCCTGTTGGACGAGCGCGCAATCATCGCGCGGGAACTGCACGACTCCCTGGCCCAATCCCTCTCCTACCTTAAGATCCAGGTGACCCGCCTCAATCGCGCCAACCGCAGCGAGCAGGTGGACAAAGCCAAGGTGGAGGAAATTATCACAGAGCTGAAAGAGGGGCTCGACTCCTCCTACCGCCAGCTGCGCGAACTGCTAACTACCTTCCGCCTGCAAATAGGGCCCGGCGGCCTGCGCAGTATCCTGGAGCAGTCGATCCTCTCCTACCGCGAACAACACCCGCAGATTAACGTCTTACTCGACTACCACCTGGATGAGGTTCCTCTCACCCCGCACGAGGAAATTCACCTGCTGCAACTGGTGCGCGAGGCCTCGCAAAATGCGGTGTATCACTCCCAGGGAGATATGGTGCAGATCAGCCTGACCCAGGCTGACAACCATTCCCTCAACGTACGTATCTGCGATAACGGTATCGGGATCAGCAGCGCACCGGAAAAACGCAATCACTTCGGTATGTCGATCATGCAGGAGCGCGCCAGCAACCTGAACGGCAAGTTGAATATTCGTCGCCGCGAAGAAGGGGGCACCGAGGTGCAGTTTGACTTTACCCCCCTCTATGCCAGTGAGCGCGAGCGTGAACTGATTTGGAGGAATGCGTAGTGATAGGGCCCAGTCCTCATTAAAAGAATCACTAGGGGCGAGCGAATTACTGCCACCCCCTAGTTTTTTAATTTGGGCCTGTACTTTTCTTAATAATATTCAGCGACCATTCTGGTAACTTCTACTTGCTCCCCCCACTGCGCCAACTACTGACCAAAAATCCAAGCGCCCATTCACTCCACAGTTCACCCAGCGCCCGAATAGCCAGAGTCAAAAATATTGTCTCTTAAATTGGCCCCAAAGGACCAATATCTAGCCCATATGCTACAAGTACTTATCGCTAGCTCATCCCGTGATTTGCACCGATTAGTATTGGTGAATATCAGCCCCGCCGATGGCCTGGCATCCAATCTTCCATTACGAAATGACTCTATCGATTTGATAATGAGGAAAGGTTTATGAAGCTGAATTCATTGCACAAAGCCATTTTTTTAATAGTGCCGATGTTTATACTGGCTTATTCTGCGTTCACACTTTCTGATAGCCACAATAAAAAAGAAAAGGACCCACCGGCTGCTAAACATGGGAGTGGTGAGAAGGCGTGGTCTAAGGCGGGAAATGACAAACGGTTTACCCTCTTTAAAGCTAAATTAACCACCGCTAATGAAAATATGCTCGGTAAAAAAGTCAATCCACAAACCCCCAAAGAGGCTGTTGGCTTCTTTATTGGTGCCTACAACAACCAGACACATATGCTGAACTTTATGGTTGGCTACAGCGATCTATCAAAGGGTGGGGTGGCTATGTCGCATTTTCATATGCTGTGCGCAGGCGACGCTAAAGAGCCCCCTATTTGCAAGCCGGGTAAACCCAGTGGCCCGATTATCCAAACCATCTGCGGAATGCCCACACACCCCGGTATGGTCCCCGACTGGCCCGAGACTAAAACTGATAAGGATAAACACGGCCTAGCAAAAAAATGCGCTGAAGGCACCAGTGGATATATTATGGGCAAGTGGATGGTGGAGGAGCCTTATCGCAAGGGGCTAATGGATGGAAAAGTCTTCGTTAACTTACATACACAGCTGGACCCCAAAGGTGAGGTATCCGGCCTGTTAAAAATCAACAAGTAGACTCCCTTCCCTTGTGAGTTCACGGGCACGCCTAAAAGCCAGGACACGCTGCAGAAGTAAGACAATGCTGGGCTCCGCCACTTGAGGAGCTCAACATTATCAAAATCAATTTTCGAATTGCCAATTCAAGAAAATCAGAATTTTGCCGTAAGCATTAACCAAAATTTATCGGTATCCGAACTGTAATCCTCCGCATCGTAGTTGGCATATTTTACCAGTGCAGAAAAATGCTGATCAAATTTATGGCTATAACTGATATTCCATTCATTACCATAATTCTCTGAGCCTTCGCTGGCCTCAAAGTTGTGATAAGTAATCCCCAAATCCCCCCCCGCCCAAGCCAGGCTACCTCCAATATATAAATCCTCAATGCCATCGGCAGGAGTTACCAGGAACTGATCGGTAAAGCCCTGAAATTTATGCAGCGTTGCCAGGGGTGTTTTAAAACTGACGCCACTGTCTGAACCCAGTACTTCGTACCCCAGTTTGCCTGTTACCGGGCCCAGCGGAGCCGCAATCTCAGCCAAATAGTAATCGGCAGCATAATCAGAAGGATTGCTGCCAATATCCTGTTGCCGGGCATAACTAAGCTGGGTTTCAAACCGACCAAAATCTCCCCGATAGGCTGCACCGTAAGTACGAGCTGCGAAACTGGAGGCGTTATCCAGGTCGAGATTGTAGAAAAACGCAGTCAACTTGTGGTTTTCCACCAGTGGATAGCTAGCATGAAACAGCTGGATATCTCCATCAAGATCCGCACGATCACTGTCTTCCCCGAAAATACGGTTGACGTTATAGAGATAGCTGTAATCCAGCTGCAACTGTCCTTCTGCACCATATTGGTAACGCAAACCGTCATAAGTCTGTTCGTTTTGACGCCAACCCACACTGCCGATAAAACGCTGGCTGTCCAGGTTGATACGTTGGCGGCCGACAATCACTGCGGAATTTCCAGCGCGATATTGCAGATATGCCTGGTTTACCTCTGTGCCTTCAGGGTCCGCAACCACCGGATGCTCACTATTACCATTTACTGTGGAATTATAATTATCATTGCCAATTCCGCTGACGTTATCCACTTCAAAAAATGCATCGAAACTGCGGTAGCTGCCGCTAGTCCAATTCAAGCGGGTTCTTAAGGTAGAGGCGATGGCGACATCATTTATATTATCCTGATCAACATGCTCTACTCGATAGCGAAGATTTACTCCCACTTCTCCCAAAGTCAGTGCATCGATTAACGTGGCACTACCATTTTCCACTGCGCCAACTTGAGAGGCGGAAACCCCAAGGATAATGGCCGCGACTGCGGTGGATAATTTCTGTTCTTTCATTCGCCGTTCCTTTGCAAAAGATTGGGGGGAAGGCAACTGCTGATACCAAGCCAGTCCTATTAAGATATTTCCCGGCCACAGCAGTTATCCCGGTGCGAATGTATTATGCAAGCAGAGTACCAACTCATTTATTGACATACATCAGAATATGCCTTTGTCTACAATGGGATGGCTATCATTTTTTCGATTTTAATTTAATAGCTAAATGACACCGACGAGAAATGGCGCGAATTAATAAGAATCAAAAAGGCAGGGAAGGAAAAATGCTCAAATCCGTCTACTTTTAAAGGCAGAACCTGTGAATTGACGGAAGGTTAAAATTTGTAAAACTAGGGTCAGTTGCTAAATGTTATAGCCGAACTCAACCCAACAATAAATAAACAAAGTAGGGAAGTAATCATGCCTGACTACACCACTTCTTTCTTAAGCCCTGCCACACCGGAAAGAGCTTACCGAGTAGTAGCCGAGCAGATGCCCCACTGGTGGACCCCTACCAGTGCTCCCTTCCTGGCGGTAGGCGATACCGCCAAAACCGGATTTGACGGACAGTCCTATTGGGTGTTCCGCGCCAAAGCCCTGATCCCCCAGAAACTGATCGAACTTGAATGTATCGAGTCTTTTATGGTTTCTGAACAGGTCGATACCCCCAGAGAGTGGGAGGGCAGTACACTCCGCTTCGAGTTTGTCGAGCAACCCGGCGGCATCCGCCTGACCTTTACCCATATTGGCTTGCGCCCGGAAATGAAGTGCTGGAATATGTGTAAAAGGGGCTGGGACCACTACCTGCCCGGAAGCCTGCAGAATTACCTTAAGAACGGGGCGGGCAAACCGAATAGTTTCTAGAAATCAGACAGGCATTTATTTCCCCTGTCTAGGAAGCTAAAAACCTCGATTCTGCCTGGAGTTGCGCCGCTCAGTCCCTGGATGGGGTTTCAATTGCAAGCCATCTGAAAGCCTGAAATTTACCCTCTTATGCAGCCTGCTTTTCTTTATGGCTGTGCACTAACACTCGCCATTGATCCAGCCCCTCTTCTTGCAAATCAATTTGCGCGCCGGTCAACTGGTGAATAACGTCGATATTAGTGCGTAGATGTAAACTCGGTTTAAGCGTTACAAAACTGCCGCCGGCACCAAGTGCCATAGGCAATATCAATTGATCAGCCAGATGCTCACCCACGGGTACGCCGGCATGAATATAGCGCTGCATCTGCCGAATTGCGCCATCGGCTACCCGCTCAGCGCTGACGCCCTGCTTGGCCATAGCCTCAAACACTTCTGTTATCTGCTGCGCCCGCAAGCGCAGAGACAATAGATTTCCTGGCCCCTGAGAAGGTACCTGCCGTTGGTGCAGGCACTCCGCTGGCCAATCACATTTTTTGCGCACCTGCGCCAGCTCGCGCTGGGCTACATGGGCGGGAATATGAGCGGAGGTGGCCACAGCTTCGTAATCCAGCAACTCACCGCGCTCGGTAAGTTGCAAGGCCGAAAGCTGTGATAGTGGCTGGATACGCGCGCGCCAGGTGCCGCCACCAGCGGGATAAAACCCGTAATCGTCCAGGGCCACTTCCACCTGGGCCCCCATGCGTGCCAGCAGTGGCAAATAAGCCTCGGCAATAAAATCGAAACTGGGGGCTTTTTTGTTATGGGTACCGCCTTCGAAGCTGACTTCACTCACCTCATCAGCGAATAACAGCGGCAACAACACGGTTTGCAACACCAGGCTGGTGCTGCCGGCGGAGCCAATGGGGAAATGATAGTCGCCCGGGCGCACGGTTCCCGGAACAAAAGTCACCTCAGAGGCACCCAACTGCTCACCAGTGACCACAGCATTACTTATCGTTTTTGCCGCACGCAGACAGGTGAGATGCTGACGCAACAGGCCAGGCTTTTTACGGCCCGCACGAATATTCTTGATCTTAATCGGAGTTCCCAGACACAGGGACAGGCTGAGGGTGCTGCGCAATATTTGGCCGCCGCCCTCCCCCTGGGCGCCGTCTATCTCAATCATTCTCAAATTCCTTAACTATCAAAACTTCATGTTAGCGCTGCAAAATACATCAGGCGGTAGGGCGCAGCTTTACCAAATCATTGAGGACGCCATCGAGGCCACCGTATACGGAGATTTTATCGATCCGAGTACTGACCCGCTCCAGTGCTTCCAGTTCTTTTAAGCGCAGTAACACAGGGTTGTTATCCATCAGCTTGGCTGTGTTGTGCAGCGAACGCATCGCCTGGGTTTCCTCCCGGCGCTTGATCAAGTTTGCCTCGGATTCCTTTTGCGCTTCCACTACCTGATTCAGGATCATTTTCATATCGCCAGGTAAAATAATATCCTTTACCCCTACGCTGGCAATCTCGATTCCATAGGCGGCCAACTTATCGCGTATGCCGGTGGCAATCACAATGTTCAGTCGGTCTTTATCGGCAAGCAGACTGTCCAGTGTCTGGGTGCCCACAGCCTCGCGTAGATGCAGCTGCAATTCACGGTAAATAAAGCCATTGCAATCGCTGAGCTTTAAAGCAACTTTTTTCGGGTCGGAAATTTCGTAAGTGCCACTCAGATTGATACGCAGACTGACTCGATCTTTGGTAAGAATTTCCTGGCCGCTCACGTCTATTGTCTGCAAACGCAAATCCAGCAATTTCACTGCGATTGAACGATTGTATTTCCAATAGCCATAGCAACCTGGCTGCAACATTTTTTCCAACTTGCCGTTAATCATTAACAAGCCGATATGTTCATCGGGTATTTCGTTATAGCTGATCGCTTGTACCGCAGTACGAATCTGCCCTGCGCGAACTCCGCGACCCAACAGACCCAGCACGTTCTTATTGATGGCGTATTCCTCAGAAATATCCACAATTTCCACACGAACAGATTCCCCCCCCTTCCACACTGCACGGAAAGTCCCTGGCGGTAAAATATCCACCAAATGGTTGTCCCGATAAAACAGTCCCACCTGGTGATCTGACAGTTCATAAGACTGCAGATATTCACTGAGAATTTCACCATAGGTGTTCAATAGAAATTTGGCTTTAATTACGTCGAAAACCACATCGGTAATATCGTAGGTTTCTGCACGCACATCGCCGGATAGCAACGATATACGGTGACGCCCAGGAGGCAGTACCCTCTCAAAACGGTTGCGGCGAAACAACAGTGCTCGCTCGCTGTCTGCGACATCCACAATCTTCCATATTTTTATTAGAGGTTTCATTGCTCTTATCTTTATTCCATTTCAAAGGTGGGGCCCAGCCGGCCACAGCACAGTCAATCGTTTGTACCCAATAGGACTCGACAGCAGAGGTTTTGCAATGCGCTCCATTTAGCTCACCCTGAGCTGCGGGCCAAACTCCCTGGCCAGGAAAAATTATCACAAAACTTGCCACCGGGGCGTGTAAGGCAAACCCGCGGATAACGGTGTTGTTGCCGGGTATTACTGTATCGCAATCAACGCTCAAAGCTCTTTGATCGCGGCAGTGAATACACCGGACCCCCATAGATTTTCAATGGGGATTCGAACCCCAGGCTCTCGCCTTTCCCATAAGGTCGTTTCGAAGACGACGTAACTTTGGCAGGAGTCGAACCTGCTACCCATCGATGATAAGTCGATTGCTCTACCCAAATGAGCTACAAAGTAGGCGTTTGAGGGTTTAACCAGTGGGTACACCTGCCGCCAGGGGCGGTGGTGCCAGGCCGGTATCCAGAACCGACTCCGCTAACTGGATAAAACATTCAAACTCGATTGTGGCCGCTGCACTTATTGGTCCGACAGCCAACATTCCTGTATAAATTCGGCCTTCTCCTTGACCTGAACTGCATCACCCTTTGACACAAACCACCTGCTTGAGGGTGTAAACGATTTCCACCAAGTCTTTCTGTGCTGCCATAACCTTTTCAATCGGTTTATAGGCCGATGGGGTTTCATCGATAACACCTTCGTCTTTGCGGCACTCCACGTCGGCGGTAGCGGCGAGGTGCTCCTCCATTGAGACCAGTTTTTTCGCTTTGGTGCGCGACATCACTCGTCCGGCACCGTGGCTACAACTGCAGAAGCTTTCCTCATTACCCAGTCCCCGTACAATAAAAGACTTCGCACCCATACTTCCGGGAATAATACCCATTTCACCAGCACGCGCTCTTACAGCGCCCTTGCGGGTCACCAGCACATTTTTGCCGTAATGATGCTCGCGGGACACATAGTTGTGGTGACAATTAACCGCCTCCATACGCGCCTCGAAATCCATACCCAGTGCCTGTTTCACTGCACCGATAGTACGCACCATCATTACCTCGCGGTTGATACGGGCGAACTCTTGTGCCCACTCTACGGCCTGCACATAATCATCAAAGTGCTCAGTGCCTTCGGGGAGATAAGCCAGATTGCTATCTGGCAACTGAATATGCCAGCGTTCCATATCCCGCTTGGCCTTCTCAATGAAGTGAGTGCCTATTCGGTTACCCACACCGCGGGAACCGCTATGCAGCATCAGCCATACACTGCCGTGCTCATCCAGACACATTTCGATAAAGTGATTGCCGGTACCAAGGGTTCCCAGGTGATTGATATTGTTAGTATTTTTTAAAACAGTGTGCTTTTCCTTCAGCTGCTCAAACTGCGTGGCCAGGGGCGCCCAGCCAGTCAGAACATCGTCGGGTGCATTCTCCCAGGCCCCTTTGTCCCGGCCCCTGCCCCGGTTTCGGCCGGTGCGGCCGTGAGGTACTGCGCGCTCAATGGCACTGCGCACCCCTGCCAGGTTGTCCGGCAACTGCGCCGCCTTCAGACTGGTGCGCACCGCCATCATGCCACAGCCGATATCCACACCCACGGCGGCGGGAATTACCGCACCCTGTGTGGCCACCACACTGCCAATAGTGGCGCCCTTACCCAGGTGTACATCGGGCATCGCCGCCACCCATTTGTGGATAAAGGGCATCTGCGAAATATTTTTGAGCTGCACCCTGGCTTCATCTTCAAAGGGCACACCCAAGGTCCAGGACTTAATCGGTACCCCACCTGCCTGCATGACTTCATATGACATTGGCTTCATCTTCCACTCCTTTTGAAACCGCGCTTACTATTGATGCGCCTCGTTTGTTATTGATATAGCGAATTGAGTGCCAACTTTTCAATGAAGCTGAAAAATCTTTATAACTTATTGTTTTTTAAGGATTAATTATTTATTCGGGAGTTTCTGGTGAGATTGCTCAAAGAGCATAAATGATAATAATCTATCTTTTTTGATATCAAAATATTATTTTAGATAACATGAAAACAGTAGCAATCAGTATTCTCGGTACCAGCAAGGACCGGCGTGGCAAGGGCGACAAGCGCTGGGATAAATGGAGACCCAATATCTCCATGTGCCAGCACGATGACCTGCTTATCGATCGGCTGGAACTCTTGTTCGATAACCACTCAAAGAGCTTGGCTGATCAAGTCACCGAAGACATAGCGCGAGTCTCACCAGAAACCCATGTGGTCCACCACCGGGTTAATTTTGGCGACCCCTGGGATTTTGAAAGCGTCTATAGCACTCTGCTTGATTTCGCCCGCGCTTATGCGTTTACCCCGGACCTGGAGCAATACCTGGTACATATCACCACCGGCACCCACGTAGCCCAAATCTGCCTCTACCTGCTTACGGAAGCCGGTTATTTCCCTGGGCGCCTGCTACAAACCTCCCCCGCGCACAAGCAAAGCGACCTGCCGGGCCAGTACCAAATTATTGACCTGGATCTGTCCAAGTACGACCAGATCGCCTCGCGCTTCCAGCGCGAGCATCAGGAGGGCACCACTTACCTGAAAGGCGGTATCGAAACCAACAATCTCGCCTTTAATCGGATGATTGAGCAATTGGAGCAGGTATCTATCCGCTCTGATGCCCCTATCCTGATTACCGGACCCACAGGCGCAGGTAAATCACAGCTGGCTCAGCGAGTTTTCGAGCTGCGCAAACAGCGCGGCAAACTTGAAGGCGGCCTGGTGGCAGTAAACTGTGCCACCCTGCGCGGCGAGAACGCGATGTCCGCCCTGTTTGGCCATCGAAAGGGTGCCTTTACCGGTGCGGTTACCCATCGGCCGGGATTGTTGATGGAGGCCGACAAAGGCCTGCTATTTCTCGATGAGATCGGTGAGCTGGGGCTGGATGAGCAGGCAATGCTACTGCGCGCCATTGAGCACAAGCGCTTTATGCCATTCGGCGCCGACCATGAAGTGAACAGTCACTTCCAGCTGATCACAGGTACCAACCGGGATTTAGTACAACTCAGTCGCGAGGGCAAATTCCGTGCGGATTTGCTGGCGCGTATTGACCTGTGGACCTATCGCCTCCCCTCCCTGCGTGAACGTATCGAAGACCTGGAAGCGAATATCGACTTTGAGCTGGAAGCCTTTTCTACAAAATCCGGGCATTTGATCAGCTTCAATAAAGCCGCACGGGAAAAATACCTGTGTTTTGGACGCTCGGCAGAGGCCAGCTGGTCCGCCAATTTCCGCGACCTGAACGCCAGTATCCTGCGCATGGGCACCCTCGCCGACGGCGGGCGAATCACAATACAGGGTGTGGAGGAAGAGATTCAAAGGCTATGCCTTAAGTGGCAGAGCCCTCAGGGTGAGTCAGCACTAACTCTGACGCCTATTGATGCACTGCTAGGTCCCGGCAGTTGTGACACAATGGATTTCTACGAGCAGATCAAACTCGCGGGGCTGATTCGGGTGTGTGAAGAATCCAGCACCATGGCGGAAGCCGGGCGCAAGCTTTTCCAGGTGAGCCGCGCTACAAAGAAATCCAATAACGACTCTCACCGCGTACGCCAACTGCTGGAAAAATACGGCCTTAAATTCGAGCAATTGAGTAAAGCCTAGGGAACCCCGGATGTCGTTTTGTTAATCTCACCCCAGGACCTTGATGATGGATCATGGAATGAGATACACCCACCTAACCCCGCTTTTCCTTCTTCTCAGTGCCTGTGAACCCACCCTGTTTGCAGGCGGCACCGCCCTGCCCGATGGTTCCGTGTATCAAGGCGATCTACAAGAGGGCTTGTTTCACGGTCGGGGCCAACTGCGGTGGCCCGACGGTAGTCACTACCGAGGAGAATTCCGCGAAGGTCGCATGGTTGGTAAGGGTGTATTAGCCAAGACCGATGGCTGCCTGTACGAAGGAGAGTTCCTCAATGGAGAACCCCATGGCAACGGTCGCTATACCTGTGACGAAATTGAGTGGGTAGGCGAATTTTTAGCGGGAAAAATACACCAGGGCGTGCTGAATTGGAGCGGTGGCGAAACTTATAATGGTGAGTTTTTGGACTTTGATCCCCATGGCGAAGGCTGGTTAACCACTGAAGATGGCAGTGTCTATCAAGGCACCTTTGAATATGGCGCTTTATTACAGGGCAGCTACACAGATAGTGAAGGTTCTCGCTATACCGGAGGCTTCGAATATAGCTTTTACTCCGGCGTCGGTGAACTGACCCAGCCAGATGGCACGGTTATCCATGCCACCTTCCGTTATGGCAAGGCAGAGGGCGAAGGCAAGCGTATCCGCACAGACAGGGAAGGTAATATCGTTGAGGAACCCGGCTATTTCTCCAAAGGTGTCTACTACCCCAGTGAGAAAGCCTGGCGCACTCAAACAGGTATCCCCGCAGCCCATGCGGAAACCCATCTTTACAGCGAGAGCGAGCGCTTACAGAGTGCCATAGATTCACTATCTCCACAGAGGCAGGGCGTTCGCGATGTCTATACGCTGCTCGTCGGCGGGGACGGCACTTCTCCCGTTTTCGCCAAGGAGCTGAATTGGGTCACAGAACGCCTTGATGAAACTTTTGATATTAAGGGGCGCGTGCTGCGCCTCAGTAATGGCAGTGGTTTTAACTTTCCCCTCGCCACCCGCACCAGCATTCAGAAGGGCCTCAATGCTCTGGATCAACTGTTAGACCCGCAAGAAGATTTATTGCTGATACACCTTGTCAGCCATGGAGCCCGCAACGGTGACTTCAAGATTGCTGAGGGTAAAATACCTTTGAATGATCTCACTGTGGAAGATGGAAAGCAGTGGCTCGGAAGCGTAAACGCCCAGCACCAGTGGATCGTGATTTCTGCCTGCTTTTCCGGCCAGTGGGCAGATGCCTTAAGCCACCCAAACCGGATAATTTTTACTTCAGCCGCTGCCGACCGTAGCTCGTTCGGTTGTAGTGACGATTCTCAGCGCACCTGGTTCAGCTCTGCTCTCTATGGTGAGGCCCTGGCGTCGGGGGCGGGTAACCCCAAAGCTTGGTTTGAAGCTGCCAAGCTAAAGGTTATCGAAATGGAGCAGGAACAGGGTATTGAAGAGCACGCTCACTCCCTACCTCAATATTCTGTGGGAGAGAATTTTCTCACGTGGTGGAAAAGAAAACCATGATCTTAACCAAATAGCATTGCGATATTTAAATAGTGGTACTGCTCTATTAATTTTCCAAGAATAATCAACCAATCAAAAGCACGGTTACGCTATCAGTTTTCTGTCCTAAAAAAAACGAAAGGAGGTACTTTCTTGGAGCTCGCAAGCATTTCTATAGAATTAATGGGTGTTCTATTTTTTGTCGCTGTTATTGCTGGCCTGTTAGATACATTAGCAGGCGGTGGCGGCCTGATAACCGTACCGGCCCTTATCCTAAGCGGTGTACCGCCCTTAACTGTCTTGGGCACCAATAAACTACAAGGTAGTATTGGCACTGCAACAGCCACTTATATGATGATAAAAAGTAATAAAATAAGTTGGTATGGGGTAAAACCCCTAATGCTACCTGCTTTTACTGGTGCCGCGATTGGAACAATCGTCGTACAGTTTATCAACACTGATATTTTATCATTTATCATTCCTGCTATTCTTTTATTTATCGCAGTTTACTTTCTTTTATCTCCATCTCTCACCCCAAACAATGATAAGCCAAAAATCTCAAATGAGAAATACAAATATGGCGTAATCCCACTGATTGGATACTACGATGGCATGTTTGGTCCCGGAACGGGGTCATTTTTTACCTTGTCGGGAATTGCTTGTCGGAGTCATGATTTATTAACATCCACCGCGGTAGCAAAACCACTTAATCTCTCAACCAATTTGGCTTCTTTAACAATATTTTTGTTTGCCGGACATATTTTATGGGTAGTGGGTATCTTAATGATGATTGGCCAAGCTATAGGCGCTTGGCTGGGGGCTCACTGCCTATTTAAAATAAACCCTGCCTACTTGAGAGGTTTAGTAGTTCTTATGTGTAGTGGAATGTTATTAAAGTATACCCACTCTATGGAATGGATAAAATTCATCCAATAACAGATTTCCAGAAATCTGACACTAATAGCTATCGCAGACATCGCCGAATATTCTTAGCAGCCCGTTCTTCCAGCAAAGATAGTGGATTCGCCGCTATCTTTTAACAACACTTCGGACAGTTTCATGCAGCTATAGCCCCGTAGTCACTGTACCGTTC
>NZ_JALBWM010000604.1 GCF_023895975.1 Microbulbifer okhotskensis | reverse complement strand
AATCACTTTTCTTTAACGCCCAAATCTGGCATCGTTGCTCTTCGGTCAGCTGTCGGTAGCTTTCTGTCACCACTTAATCTCTTGGCGGAGAAGAAGCGGCAGATATTACCTTCAACTGACCGTTCTTTTCTAGATGATTAACTGATGTACTTCAAAGGTAACTATTCAGCACTAAATACAAAGTTTCCCAAAAAATATATTCATGAGA
>NZ_JALBWM010000603.1 GCF_023895975.1 Microbulbifer okhotskensis | reverse complement strand
GTCGCTGGATAGATGCTCTGTATAGCCTCAGGGAAGCCCTTCAAGCCATCAACACATGCAATCAGGATGTCTTTGACCCCACGGTTGTTGAGGTCGGTCAGAACACTCAGCCAGTGATGTGCGCCTTCTTGGTCGGATAAATAGAGCCCCAGCAGCTCCTTTTTGCCTTCAATATTAAGGCCAAGAATCGTGTCAATGGCCTTGCTGG
>NZ_JALBWM010000602.1 GCF_023895975.1 Microbulbifer okhotskensis | reverse complement strand
TCACCCAGAACCAGTCACTCTTTTGAACCAGTCAATGAACCTAATACCTCCCCGAAAAAATCATCGGGGAAAAAACTGGTGAAGGCCGCGGAAGAAGATTACCTCCTGGCAAACCTAATCCTCGATGGAGTTCGTCGGCTCCAGCCCAACTTTAAAATTCCCAACCTGGATACCTGGGCTGACGACTGCCGAAAAATTCGCGAGCTGG
>NZ_JALBWM010000601.1 GCF_023895975.1 Microbulbifer okhotskensis | reverse complement strand
CGGCGATCTGGTGGCGCTCGGAAACCT
The DNA here is from genome assembly GCF_023895975.1 of Microbulbifer okhotskensis. Lineage (GTDB taxonomy): Bacteria > Pseudomonadota > Gammaproteobacteria > Pseudomonadales > Cellvibrionaceae > Microbulbifer > Microbulbifer okhotskensis. The sequence continues at coordinate 183 of NZ_JALBWM010000601.1, read as the reverse complement.
ATGCCCATGGGATGCTGATTCCCCTGATCAGCCTCTGGCTGATTATCCGCAAGCGTTCGCAATTGACCAGGCTCGAGATGGGACCGGATTGGACGGCGCTGATTCCATTGCTGGGACTGTGTCTTGTCTGGTTGCTGGGGCGGGCCGCCGATGTGCTGGCGGTCGAGCAGATGGCCACCACCC
>NZ_JALBWM010000600.1 GCF_023895975.1 Microbulbifer okhotskensis | reverse complement strand
AGTGACCCCTACTTCGGGGTCAGCCGCCGCCTCGGCAACGGGGTCTTGGTTAGGTAACGGACCACAACTAACGTCGTATGGTCCCAGATTTACGGGAATAGTTCCGTCAAGGTCCAGGTGCAGTTTGTCTAATTGAGCGCCATCCTCACGGTAAGCAAAATCAATCGTGTTGGCTCCTTCAAATAAAGTTACGGGACTGCTGCTGAATTC
>NZ_JALBWM010000599.1 GCF_023895975.1 Microbulbifer okhotskensis | reverse complement strand
GCGACTGGCCTTTTTCCTGGGCCGCAAAGGGAATCAGGGTGGTGGTGCCACCGCAGGCGGCGGACCTGGTGCCGCTGGTAAAATCGTCCGCCATCTTCATGCCTTCCGGCATCGGCTGATCCAGATGACAGTGGGCATCAACGCCACCGGGCAGCACCAGCTTGCCGCGGGCATCGATCTCTTCGCGCCCGGCGCCCAGATTTTCACCCA
>NZ_JALBWM010000598.1 GCF_023895975.1 Microbulbifer okhotskensis | reverse complement strand
GTCGAGGCGGCTATTGAGCGTTTAAATAATCGCCCAAGAAAACTGTTGGGTTATACAGATAATGGGAGAATATACAGCTGCTGTAGCAGCCTAAAGGGTGATGCACTTCAGAGTTGAATGCAGGGAATTTCCTCATAACCAAGAGCGCATCGCTGCCAGAGTTATAACCGAATCTGGTGTTTGAGGGTTTGAAAGAAAGTAGCGTATCTG
>NZ_JALBWM010000597.1 GCF_023895975.1 Microbulbifer okhotskensis | reverse complement strand
CGTAGCGGCCAAACCGGATGAGGCGTGTTTTCTCTGGATGCACCCTTAACCCAAATTTATTGAGCCTTTTGTGCAGCAACGCGAGATATTCATTCGCATCCCATTTGTCCTGAAAGCAAAGCACGGCATCATCGGCGTATCGCACAATAAGTACTTCAGCTTTTGCTCTCGTTTTTCGCCACTGGTGGCTCCAGAGGTCAAACGCGTAAT
>NZ_JALBWM010000596.1 GCF_023895975.1 Microbulbifer okhotskensis | reverse complement strand
CACTACCTGCTGCAGGCGCTGAGCGTACCGGCCGAACGCTGCCGCACCCGGGACTGAGTCGGCGCCCTCGCCCGCCGTCGATGGCATGGTGGATCAGCTGTCAAGAAGCCCGGTTCAGCAGCAGATCCCCCTTCAGGCTGGCGTTGAGCGTACCGACAATGTCGTGACTGTGGTGGTTGATGAAGAAGTGTCCCCCCTCGTACAGGCGGAC
>NZ_JALBWM010000595.1 GCF_023895975.1 Microbulbifer okhotskensis | reverse complement strand
CCGTCGTCGAAGGGCTGGGATGCAAGGCGATTCGCGTACGCGAGCCGGAACAGATTCAGGCCGCCCTGCAGCAGGCCAAGGAACTGATGCACAAGCACCGTGTACCTGTGGTGGTTGAGGTCATGCTGGAGCGTGTCACCAACATCGCCATGGGCACCGAAATCAATGCCATCAACGAGTTCGAAGACCTGGCCGAGCGCGGCATAGACGC